>DATFJS010000344.1:0-11479 GCA_035269045.1 Longimicrobiales bacterium
TGAAGTCGTGGGCCACGCGAGGCCATGAACTCGCGGGCCACGGGTGGGTTCACCGGCGCACCCCGCGGACCCTGTATCACCGTCTCCACGGCACCGTCGTCTCTCGGGATCAGGCCGAGCACCTCTCGGCGTCCCGGACGGAGGTGATGGATCTGGTCGCGCGGGGCCGGACGTGGTTCGAGACACACGGTCTGCCGGTCCCCACCTTCTACGTGCCGCCGGCGTGGGCCCTGGGTGCCGTGTCCCCCCGGGCGCTGGCGGACCTCGGGTATCGCGCGGTCGAGGTGCAGTGGGGATACCACGACCTGGAGACCCGCCGATTCCATGCCACGCCACTCATCGGCTTCGAGGCGGACACCCGGTGGCGGGACGTCGCGCTCGGCGCCTTCAACGCCCTGCAGGTGAAGCTCGCGAGGCGCACGGGGCGGCCCCTTCGACTCGGGCTCCACCCCTTCGACCTCGAGCTGCGAAGGTCGCAGGAGGTGCGCCGCCGCCTCGACGAGGTGGACGTCTGGCTCGACACGACCGAAGCGCTCGGGCGACTCCGGCGACTCGCCTAGCCGATCGGGAGCCCGATCGCGATCGACACGGCCCGCACGGCCTCCCCGGACGCCGGATCTACGGCGTCGAGCGGCAGAACGCCCAGCCGCGCCGACGAGGCCATCTCCATCAGGGTGTCGAGGCGACCCCGGCTCGCGAGCCACGCGATCCCGTCCAGAACGAACAGTCCCGCGCCCTGCAGGATGACGCCGTACGCATGCCCCCGAACCTCCTCCGGGCGCGAGAGGCCACGCCCCGCCGCGATCGCCAGCGCGGTGCCGACACCCATGTAGCCGACGTTCAGGCCGAGATTCACCAGCAGGACGTCGGACCACCCGTTCTCCGCGGAGAGCGCGGCCGGCAGCGTCGTGGCGATCTCCGGGTCGCCGGACAGCATCGAGACGCCGACGATGCCGAGGTTGATCGCACCCCATGCGGCGGACTGCACACCGAACCCGAACCGCCTCGGTGTCCGATCGCGGGTCGCGCCCGCGAGCAGACCGACCCCGAGGGCGACGTTGGCCCCGCCCCAGATGGCGACGCGCCAGAGATGATCCCGCCTGGAGGCCTCGAGTGCGGCCGACAGACGCCCCACCTCACCCCCGACACCGGGTGCCGGCTCCTCCTGCGCCTCGAGCGCGTCGGGGGCGAGCCCGCCGGGGACGAGCCCGCCGGGGACGAAGAGGAACAGGGCGATCAGAACGGGGAGCATCCGCAGGCGAGTCATGCGCGAGACGACCCCTGCACCCGGGCACGGGTTCCGGTGGCCCGGACGTATGGATATCGTTTCTCCGACTTCGGCCGTTCCGCCGAGGAGTGCCCCACGACCCGCACCCGGATGTGCTCGACATGATCCTGCGCCGACACCTCCTTCCCTGCCTCGCGCTCGCCGCGGTGACCGCCGCGTGCGCCGATGCCGGATCCGACACCGGAATGGATCGGCCCACGATCCTGTTCGTCGATGCGGCGGACGATGTCAGTCGCATGATGCGCCTCGACCCCGGGGCCTCCGAGGCCGACGTCGTGCGGCCGAACCTCGCGGAGTCCGCACGTGGCCTGACGCTCGATCGGGCGGAAGGCATCGTCTACTGGGCGTCCCGGGAGGGCGACCGCATCCAGTTCGGACGGTGGAACGACGCATCCCTCTCCGACCTGCCGGTGGCGGGCCTCGACTCCGCCTATGCGGTGCAGTACCTGGCCGTGGACAACACGCTCTACTGGAGCGACTACGGCACGAACGCGATCCATCGGCTGGACCTCGGAGGTGGCGAGGTCGAGACCGTGGTGGATGGACTCGAGGCCCCCCGCCAGATCGCGATCGACCCGGACAAGCGGAGACTCTACTGGGTGGATCGGGGAACCGGGCGTGTGGAGTCGGAGGCAATGGACAGCCTGAACGACCGGCGGAACCTGGCGGTCGGACTGGACGCGCCGTACGGCATCGCGCTGGTCCCCGGCGAGGAGGCCGCCCTCGTGGCGGACGCCGAGCTGGGGGTGATCTACCGGATCGACCTCATTTCCGGAGAGCTGTCCGTATGGCTCAGGGATGCGGGGACGCACCCCTCTTTCCTCGCCGTCGACTCGGTGGCCGACATGCTCTACTGGGGGGACAACCGCGACAACGTGATCCGGCGCAGGCCGCTCGCGGGCGGCCCGATGGAGACCATTCTCGATGGTCTGGCGGGCCCCCGGGGCCTCGTGCTGATCCGCTGACGCCGGCGGACCGGAGCACGCGATACGACGACTCCGCTACATGGAGATGCGGTAGGGAAACCACGCGGCGATCGTTTCCTCACCGCGACGGGCGGGCGTGAAAACCCACTCGGAAGCCTCGCGCATCAGCCGGCGATTGAAGTCGCCGTCGCGTGTCGGAGGGTCCAGCCGGGTCGAGTCGGCGACGACGCGCCCCCGCTCGTCCACGAACACCCACACCTCGACCTCGCTCCCCCGCAGGTTCCGGTTCGTCGGAGGGATGATCATCCCGCGCGGTGACGGGGGGATCATCTGGAAGCGGCCCTCCTCCGAGGAGCCGCCGTCGCCCTCTCCCTGTCCCCGCTCGACACCCGGTCCGACATCGGGAAGCGGGAGCTCCCCCGCCCTCTGCGCCTCCTGGACCTCCAGCTGCGGCACCTCGTCGAAGTCCACGGTCTCGACGGTCTCGAGCGACGGGGTGATGACGGGGGGCGGGGGCCGCACGATCTCCCGCTCGGGCGGCGCCTGGATGGTCACCACCTGCATTCCTCCGGCGGCCGCACGGTCGTCCTGGGCCCGCGGTCCCGCCGCGGAAAACGGCGAGGGTGGAATGGGAGGTCGGCCGAGGAGTAGAAGAAGAAAGATCCCGACGTGCACCCCGGAGGACACCAGCAGGGCCCAGCGCCAGCGCGTTCGCTCGCTCGCGCGCCGCTCCTCGAGGTCGAGGTCGTGGCTCATCTCCCTTCGGCCGGTGTCCATACGGAGTGGTACGGTCCGTCCGACGGCTTTGTTTCTCCGTTGCCACGCATGAAATTACAGGACTTTCCTCTCGATCCGCGCTCATGACGCCCCACGTGGCCGACAACCCCGCAGCCGACGCCGACGCACCCACACCCCAAGAGGGGGGACGTGCGGACGTCGACGAGCGCACCCTGCCGCAGGCCCTGTACGAGCTCACGAAGCCGGGGATCGCCGGATTCGTGGCCGTGACCGCGGCGGTCAGCTACTACGTCGCCGCCTCCGGACGACCGGACTTCATCCCAGTCCTGCACGTGCTGGGCGGCACGGGCGTCGCTACCGGCGGCGCGCTCGCCATGAACCAGTGGGTCGAGCGCGATCTGGATGCGCGAATGAAGCGGACCCGCTCACGCCCGATCCCCTCGGGCCGTCTCGAGCCCGGGCCGGCGCTGGCGTTCTCCGCGCTCCTGATCGCGCTGGGCGTCGGGTGGCTGGGCGCCACCGTGGGCATCCTGCCGGCGGTTCTGACCGCCCTGTCCGCCGCGCTCTACATCGGTGCCTACACGCCGCTGAAGCGGATCTCGTACCTGGCCACGCTGGTCGGCGCGGTGCCGGGCGCCTTCCCGGCGCTGATCGGATGGAGCGCCGCGACCGGTGGTATCGAGATCGGGGGCCTGGTGCTCTTCTCGATCTATTTCCTGTGGCAGCTGCCGCACGTCCTGGGTCTCGCATGGCTGCTGCGGGAAGACTACCTCGAAGTCGGCTTCTTCCTCGCTCCCCCGACCGACCCCGAAGGCCGGCGCCTCGGTCGGCATCTGGTCTACCACTCGATTTCGCTGCTCATCGTCAGTCTGCTCCCGACCCTCCTCGGTCTCACCGGGTGGATCTACGCGGCCGGTGCGTTCCTGATGGGAATCGCCATGATCTCGGTGGCGGTCCCCACCGCGAAGGAGATGACCGTCTCGGCGGCCCGACGGGTCTTCCTCGGCTCCCTACTCTACCAGCCGGCCCTGCTTCTGCTTCTGCTCATCGACACCGTGCCCCCCGGAGGCTCATGATGCGCCGGACCATCCCGCTTCTCGCCGCGGTCACCCTTCTCGCGATGCCCCTCGCCACGCCGAGCTCCGCCATGGCCCAGTCCCCCGCCTCCGACCGCTCCGAGCGACCGCGCGCCCGTGACCTCGGCATGCGCATCGGCGTCTTCCAGCCCGGCGACGACAACGCCATCACGGACGTCGCGGGAGTCCGCGTGGGTCATGCCACCGTCGTCGAGGGAGACGACGTGCGGACGGGCATCACGGCGATCCACCCCGTCGACGGCAACCCGTACTTCAGCCGCCCACCGGCCGCCATGTTCGTGGGTAACGGGTACGGCAAGCTGATCGGCGTGACACAGGTTCGGGAGCTCGGCGAACTGGAGACACCGATCCTGCTGACCTGTACCCTCTGCGTCTGGAAGGCCGCCGACGCGATGGTCGGCTGGATGCTCGACCGCGAGGGGATGGAGGGCGTCCGCTCCCTCAACGCCGTCGTCGGGGAGACGAACGACGGGGGGCTCAACGACATCCGGGCCCGCCCGATCACTCCCGAGGACGTCGTGGCAGCGCTCGAGGGCGCGACCGCCGGAGAGGTCGAGGAGGGCTCAGTGGGCGCCGGGACCGGAACCCGCGCCTTCGGGTGGAAGGGCGGGATCGGGACGAGCTCGCGGGTGCTCCCCGACCAGTATGGTGGCTACACGGTCGGTGTCCTCGTCCAGTCGAACTTCGGCGGCATTCTCACGATGGACGGGGCCCCCGTCGGGGAAGAACTCGGCCGGTACTCGTTCCGGGGCGTGGTCGAGGGGGGGGACGGTGAGGTCGAGGAGGTCGATCCCAACGACGTCGACGTCGGCGACGGCTCGATCATGATGGTCGTGGCGACCGATGCGCCCCTCTCGGACCGGAATCTCGAGCGGCTGGCGGCACGTGCCGTCATGGGACTCGCCCGGACCGGCTCCTTCGCCGGCAACGGATCCGGCGACTACGTGATCGCCTTCTCGACCGCCGAAGAGGTGCGGCGCGGCCGAGACGGGGCGGAGGTGCCGTCCGACGGGCTCGAGAACTCCGACATGTCGCCGCTCTTCCAGGCGGTGGTGGAGTCGACCGAGGAGGCGATCTACAACTCGCTCCTCAGGGCGACGACGGTCACGGGCGTCCGTGGCAACACGGCGGATGCACTGCCGATCGACGAGACGGTCGAGGTGCTCGAACGGTACGGAGTCATCGGGCGCTGACACGACCGGGCCGCAGAGTGTCGCGACCGCGCGGACGCGGGTCCTCGGGAGGTCGTCGGGTACGGCCCCGCCCCGTTCCGGCATTCGGAACGGAGTGACGAGCCCTGCAACAATCTGCCGAGTCGCGGCCACACGCCTTCCGTATCCGAAAGGGCGACGCACGCGATTCCGATATCCGGCCGGAACGTCGCCATGGCGGGACGCAGCGGCGGTTCTCCCGCCTCGTCCGGGCCGGGCCGGGCCGCCGGGGAACGAATCTTGCCCGGATGTGAGTGATTCTCCGTCGTAGCAGGAGAACGGGAGCGCGCTCGAAGTCGACGGGGCTCGTCCCGGAGACCACCCGTCCAGGAGCCCACGATGAAGCGTGTCCTTTCCCTGCTGGCCCTCGTCGCCGTCGCCGCCTGTTCAGACGGCTCGACCGATCTCGTCGCGCCCGACGCGGACATGGAGGCGCTCACGACGGCGCCGATGGAGACCCGCGCCGGCCCGAACGACTGGATCGTGGTCTTCCGGCCGGGCGTCGGGGACCCGCCCGGGCTCGCGCGCCGGATGGTGAACGAGGCCGGGGGAAGGCTGCGGTTCACGTACGAGCACACCATCCGGGGGTTCGCGGCGACCCTGCCGGCGCAGGCGCTGGCCGGTATCCGCAACAACCCCAACGTGCTCCGTATCGAACCCGACCTCGAAGTCACCGCCGTCGAGGAGCAGCTCAACGCGACGTGGGGACTGGATCGGATCGATCAGCGGACCGGACTCAGCGGCTCGTACGTGTACGACACGCAGGGCGCCGGCATCACCGCGTACATCATCGACACCGGGATCCGCACCACCCACCAGGAGTTCGGTGGACGGGCGACCCGGAGCGCGGCGTCGGACTTCATCGGCGACGGGTACGACGGTGACGACTGCGACGGGCACGGGACGCATGTGGCGGGCACCGTCGGCGGGACGACGTACGGCGTCGCCAAGGCGGTAGACCTCGTCGCCGTCCGAGTACTCGACTGCACCGGAAGCGGCAGCTTCAGCGGCGTCATCGCCGGCGTCGACTGGGTCACGCAGCAGCACCTCGCGACCGGAGGGCCGTCGGTGGCGAACATGAGCCTCGGGGGCGGCAACGGAGGTGGATCGTACACCGCGCTCGACGAGGCGATCACGGCTTCCTCGGACGCCGGAGTCGTTCATGCCGTCGCGGCAGGGAACTCCAACGCCGACGCCTGCAACTCGACGCCCGCATCGGCGGCGGACGCGCTCACCGTCGGCGCCTCCACGTCCTCCGACTCGAGATCCAGCTTCTCGAACTACGGCACGTGTGTGGACCTCTTCGCGCCGGGATCGGCGATCACGTCGTCCACGGCAGGAAGCGACACGTCGATCGGCACGTGGAACGGCACGTCGATGGCGAGTCCCCACGTGGCGGGCGTCGCCGCACTGATGCTCGGTCGGAACTCGGGAGCGACCCCTGCGGACATCCGTGCGGGCATTCTCGACAACACGACCACCGGCGTTCTCTCGAATGTCGGTCCGGGTTCGCCGGACCGGCTCCTCTACAGCCTCGGTACGCCGCCCGCACCGCCGCAGGAGGTCCCGAGCAGCCCCGAGAGCCTCACGGCGACGGCGTCGTCGACATCGCAGATCGATCTGACGTGGACCAACACCTCGACGGAGCAGGACCGTGTCGAGGTCGAGCGGTCGGACGACGGCACGAACTTCGCCCTCGTCGCCACGGTGGGCGGCACGGCCACCTCATGGTCGGACACCGGCCTGCTCTCCGGGACGACCTACCACTACCGCGTGTTCGCGGGGAATACGGTCGGCCTCTCCCCTGCGCCGTCCAACGTCGCGAGCGCGGCCACCCTCACGCCCGCCCCGGACGTCCTCGTCGACGTGGCCTCGATTTCCAACGCGCAGATCATCCATCAGGGGAAGTTCACCTACGGGTCGGTCGATGTGGCACTGATGGCGGACGGCGGCGCCCCGGTTCCACCGTCCGGCGTCACGGTAGCCGGTGACTGGTACGCGGTCGCCGATGGCTCGGCGGTACGAAGCGCATCCGGCGTCACCGGCTCGGGCGGGACGGTCACGATCGAGTCCGGTCGCGTGAACACCCGCTCCGATCTCGCCTTCTGCGTGACGAGCCTGACCGGTGACGGCTTCGCCGACGGCTCCACCCCCCCGATCTGCAGCGACGGGTTCACGCCCCCGGGGTCGGGCAACCCGGACAACCCGGAAGAGCCGACCGACCCCCCCGCACCCGGCGCTCCCTCGGGCCTGGTCGCGAGCTTCAGTCAGAAGGGCGGTGGGCGCGTCGAGCTGACCTGGTCGCCCGGTGGCGGAGCCGAGGTCGACATCTTCCGGGGTACATCCGCGGATGTGCTGGGGCTTCTGACCACGACGTCGGACAACGGCAAGTACAACGACCGTTCGGGAACCGCGGAATCCTGGTACCGGGTCTGCCTGGCCGACTCGACGAACGACGCCGACTGCACCGTGACGGTTCCGGCCGGATAGCGGCTGCTCGGGCTCGGGTGCCCGGGCCACGGTCCCGGCGCCCGGGCATCCGCCCCTCCGAACGTCGGGGCACTACCCGGCAGGGCGCTACCCGGCAGAAGGGGATGAATCGACGCCGGTGGGCGCACGACCCTCTTCCGACGTCGGCGTGTCGGACGCCGACGTCCCGGACCCGGAGCCACCCCAGGTGAGCCGCGGCCGCCAGACGCCGAGCGCCACATTCGCCACGGCGACCCCACCGATCACCCAGAACGAACCCCATTCGGGCTGCAGGGTCGTTCCGAGTTCGGACACGGGAATGTCTCCGGCCATCGCGGCGGCGGCGCGCTCCGCCGCACGCTCCATCGGGGCCTGCACGTAGACGAGCGTCCCCTCGAGGATGATGATGCCCGAGAGCAGCTTGGCCCATGCCCAGCCGGCGCTCTGGTAGGCCGACACGACCGCCATCGAGAGGAGTCCGCTGCAGACCACGGTCGCCATCGAGGGCAGGAGCAGCCACCTGGCCACATTTCCCATCGCGGTCCTCAGGACGGTGAAGCGCTCGAGATCGGTCGGTTCGGGCAGGGAGGCGTGCAGGACGAGCAGCGCCGCGATGGCGCCGATGAAGCCCACGGCACCCATCGTGTGGAGAAACTTGATCGTCGATCGGACGGCTCGTCGGCTCATCTTCACTGCATTTTCCCGGATGGGTGCAACGCGGGGAGACTCGACGGCGAGACGTCCCAGCGGCATCTCGCCCAGTGGTCTCGCCTCAACCCCGCGAGCACCTCCACGATCCGCCGGAGTCGAACTTCGAAGGGGCTCGGCCGTATCCTGAACCGTGCGACCACCTCGCCCGGCACACGCTTCACCGACCCAGGTCCGTCATGTCCGCAGGTTCGTCCAGACTCCGAACGCTCCTCCTCGGGGGCCCCTATCCGAAGTCGCTCGCGCAGGACGCCGCACTCCTGGCCCTGCGCCTCGGCTTCGGACTCACCATGGTCGTGGCTCACGGCATCCCGAAGCTGTCCCAGCTCGTCTCCGGCGAGGTGCAGTTCGCGGACCCGCTCGGGTTCGGGGCCACGCCCAGCCTGTTTCTCGCCGGTGCGGCGGAGGGCGTCGCCGCCGGACTCGTGGCGGCCGGCCTCCTCACCCGCATCGCGGCGGTGCCGGTGATCACGACGATGTCGGTGGCCTTCTTCGTGGTGCACGGCGCGGACCCCTTCCCGCAGCAGGAGAAGGCATTCCTGTACCTCGTGGCCTTCTCGATCATCCTCGTCGGCGGCCCCGGCAGGTTCTCGATCGACTGGCTGCTGGAGCGAACGGGTCGGTCCTCGAGCGACGCCTCCAGCACCACCGCGGCGTCCTCGGGAGCGAACGAGGACTTCGCGGCACTCCCCGGCATGGACGTCCCGGACCCCGACCTGCCCCATACCGCCGCGGACGACTCGGAGCTTTTCGGGCAGGAACCTCGGAGAGACACGCACGATGAGTGACATCACGATCTACACGGCCGGCGAAATCCACAGCGACTGGCGTGACCAGCTGCGCTCGGCGCTCTCGGACGCGGGTGTGCACGCCGAACTCGTCGGACCGCAGGAGGTGCACGCACGGTCGGACGACGTCGGTGAGGACATCCTGGGTGAGCAGCCCACCGATCGCTTCCGCGACCTCGAGGGTGCGCGGGTGAATACCCTGCGGACGCGGGTGCTCATGCAGCGGGCCGATCTCGCCATCGCATACTTCGGCCCGAAGTACCGCCAGTGGAATACCGCGGCCGACGCGGGCTCCGCACTCGCGCAGGGAATCCCGCTCATCCTGGTGCGGGATCCCGAGCACACGCACGCGCTGAAGGAGCTCGACGCCCTGGCTTCGCTGACCGTGGAAACCCTCGATCAGGCGGCGGAGGCCGTCGCCTACATCTTCGAGTAGGGGTCGTCGACCGGGTCCCCCCGCTCCCGCCACTCGTCGCGCCAGCGGTCGTAGCGGACCACGGTGACCCCACCCGCCTCCAGGACTTCCAGCCCGCCCGGGTCCCGGTAGGCGTGCCGATAGAAGACCCAGCGGATGTTCGCCTGGATCATGAGCTTCGCACACATGACGCATGGGCTCGCGGTCACGAAGGCGACCTTGTCGGGAAGCTGACCCGGTGCCTTGACCAGTGCGTTCTGCTCGGAGTGGATGCATCCGCACTTGCCGGCCTCGGTGGAGTCGCAGCGGTTCGGAAATCCCCGTGCGTTCCCGTTGTAGCCGATCGCGAGCACGTTCTCGAGTTCGGGACCGGTGATCACCGTGCCGACCTGGAGCCGCGAGCAGGTACTCCGCTCCGCGAGCGCCTCGGCCATGCGCATGTAGACTTCGGGGAGCGGAATGCGATCCGGCCGGGCCTCCGACATCGGCTCCAGATGTCGTTCGATCCTCATCGTTCGGTCCTCATCGCCCGAGCCTCACCGTGCGGTCCTCACGAGTCGGTGCTCGCCGTTGGAGGCGCCGGCCGGGGTCCTCACCATTCCAGCCCACCCCAGAAGACCTGGGCCTGCAGCGCATCGATCGGCGCCCAGTCGTCGGTGAGGGGTCGCCCCGCCGCCTCCACGGGCGTCTCCGGCCAGCCCGGCGTCGGGAGGAACGAGCCGTCCGGGGCCATGACCAGCAGCACGTTCTGCACGACCGTCGGCTCCTCGCCGGGCGTCACGCGATATCCCCGCACCGCCGGGAACTCCGACTCCGCGGTGGCCAGAAGTCGAGCGAGAAAGGCGTCCCCGGGCCCCGCGAGCGGCGCGAGCACGTTGGCGGCGATGGTCCCCCGGGGACGCAGGCGGGACGCGGCTGTGGCGAAGGCTTCCCGGGTCACGAGCGTCCACGGCACGGTCACGAGGTGGTCGAAGGCATCGATGTAGATCAGGTCGTACGGCCGATCCGTCGTCTCCAGGAAGTGACGGCCCGCCATGTGCACGACCTCGATCCGCTCGGCGGCCGGGTCACGTCCCACCGCGAAGTGCTCGTACGCGAGTTCGGTGGCTCGCGGATCGATCTCCACCACGTCCACCCGGGCGTCCGGAAAACGGCGCGCGATCGCGAGCGGAAGGGTGAGCGCCGCGCCACCGACGACCAGCACCCTCGACGGGGCCGTGTGCTCTCGCGCCAACAGGTCCATCCACCGCAGCGACATCGTCGCGTACGGGTGAGCCGGCTCGCCGGAGGCGACGTACTCGACCGACGACGAGGCCCCGCTCTGCCGCATCTCCAGCACCGGCTCACCATCGGTCCAGAGCCCCTCCCGCACGACGATGGAGGTGTAGACGGTCTGCTCGTCGGCGAGCACCGACGGAGGCGTCACGCCCGCGAAGGCCCCGACCAGAAAGACGGCGAGCGCCACGATCCCGAGATCACGCGCGGCGGGTCCCCGTCCGAGCACGAGACCGGCGAGCGCCGCGAGACCGACGAGCCCCGCCGCGGTGATGCCCAGAAGCAGGGGAAGCGGCATCAACGGAAGCAGAACGAAGCCGGTGCCGAAGGTGCCCGCGATGCTGCCCGCCGTCGCCGCGGCTCCGACTTCCCCGGCCCGGCGGCCGACCTCGGAGACCGAGCGTGTCTCGGCGCGCACCAGGTACGGCGTCACCATCCCGAGTCCGAACACGGGAAGCGCGAAGAACACGACCGCGGTCGCGACGGCCCCCGGAATGAAGCCGAGCAGGTCGAGGGCGACTCGGGGCACGGTCGGACCCGCGAGGGGTGCGACGGCCGTGGCCG
>DATFJS010000345.1:0-2460 GCA_035269045.1 Longimicrobiales bacterium
AGTCGCTCCAGCGGCACGAAGTCCTCCGCAGCCGGCACGCTGGCGTCCGGGATGACCACATACACGAACCGGCCCGTCCCTGCCCCCGCCGGTCGCATCAGCAGGTAGGCCTCCCCCTCGGCGAACTCCGGTCTTCCCGGACCGGCTCGCTCGAGCGAGATGAACTGGAGCTCCCACTCGACCGCCGTACCGAGTGCAGCCTCGGGATTCGCCACGACGTCGTCGATGCCGAGTCCGCTGGCCGCGGAGCCCGCCCGAACGGGGGGCCCGGACGTGGTCGGCGACGCGCCGGCCATGGGCGGCACGATCGTCCCCTCGGGGAGTCGGACCCAGCCCTCGATCAGCACGCGTGCCCATTCTCCCTCGGACCCGACGATGGCCACGCGCCCCGGCTCCTCGACGACGGCGAGCGTCTCTCCACCCGGAGACCTCCGCACCACGGTGCCCGGCTCGATCGTGAAGGGGCGCACGGGAAGCACCCCGGCCGGGTCGTCGGCCGACGACCCGGGGGACGTGCCCCGGGACGTGTCGGACCCCGCCTCCGGCTGGTCGGCCGGAACGTCCGGCGGCGGACTCTGTGCGGACGGACGCGTCTCGACCGGGGTCTCCACCGTCTCGTCGATCTCCACCGAAGCGCGCCAGATCCAGCCACGACGACGGACGAGAATCCACCCCGGAATCCGCTCGAGCTCCTCCAGAAGCGCGCCCTCGTCGAGCCGACCGAGTTCGGCTCCCTGCGGTCGCACCCGAATGTTCTCACCACCCTCGGCCGACACGACGAGATCGAATCCGTCGCGATCGACGATCTGGAGGGACCGTGCCCAGACCCATCCCTCGAGTTCGGCTTCGACCCAGGTGTCACGCGTATCCCGCAGCGGGAGTTCGATCCCCGCCTCGAGTGCACCGAGAAGCGCGCCGTTCGGTTCGATCCGGAAGTTCTCCGGACCCTGCAGGCGCACGACCTGCGCGTCGGCCGACAGGGGGAGAAGAAGAAGGCACGCCAGAAGGGCGGCGATGCACCTGCCCGGGGGCCCAGACCTTTGGAGAACGCGATGCACGGGATATCCTTCTGAAGCGTGGTTTCCGAAATCTGTCCGTGGCGGAAATGCCCGTCAAACCGGATGGCCGGCGACCCTCGACCCGCGAGGATCGACGGTGCCCCTCCCCCACTCCAGCCCTCCTGATCGTGCGCCGTCCCCTTCTGCTCGTTCTGCTCTCGACTCTCATCGGCACGGGCTTCGCGGTTCCCGCGTCCGCCCAGGAGATCAGTTCTCCCTACCGTTTCGTCGAGACACGCCGCGAGATCGCGCTCTACTCCGGATGGATGTCGGCCGCGGAGGGGCGATTCGGGTACGGACCGCAGGCGGGGCCGACCTTCGGCATGCGGCTGGGCGTATCCCTCGCCGGACCGCTCGAACTCGAGGCCGATCTCGGCTGGTCCTCGCTCGAGCGTGACGTGATCGACCCGACCGGAGAGGACGGTCCCTCCCCGGTCTCGGAGGCGGACGTCGGCCAGTACCACGCGCTCATCAGGATGCAGGGATCGATCGTGGGTCGCAGAACCTGGAACGGACTCCAGCCGGTCGTCTGGGCGGGTCTCGGACTTCGCGGTGACTTCCGCGGCACCCAGACGGGCGACCTCGCGATCGCGGAGCAGTACCGATACGACACGGGAACCAAGTTCGCGGCCACCTTCGGAGGGATGATCCGCTTCATCGTGGCAGATCGCTGGTCCGCCCGCCTCGAGGCGGGTGCCCTCCTGTACCGGCTCGATACGCCGGGTGGATACTCCGAAGAAGGGCTCGGATTCGAGGCGGTGGGAGAGAACGAGTGGGTGAACGCCCCCAGCTTCGGTCTGAGCCTCGGCTACCGCTTCTGACGACGACCCCGCCATGTCCGCGCCCTTCGAGGATCTCGAACCCGACTGGCTGACGGTCGAGGCCGCGCTGGATCGGATTCTCGGCGACACCCCGCCCCTCCCCTCCGTCGAGCTGTCGCCCGCCGAGGGTGGTGGACGCGTGCTCGCGGACGATGTGGCTTCGCGGCTGACCCTGCCGCCCCACGACAATTCGGCGATGGACGGGTACGCGGTTCGCGCCACGGACCTCACGGGTGCCACCTCCGAGTCGCCCGTTCGTCTCGAGGTCGTCGGCCATGCCGCTCCCGGCCCCCCGGTCGACGAGGTGGTCGGCCCCGGGCAGGCGATCCGCATCACCACCGGAGGTCCGCTTCCGGAGGGGGCGGACTGCGTCGTGCGCGTCGAGGACACCGATCGGGAGGCGCGACGGGGCGTCGTGACCGTGCTCGACGCTCGGGACGCCGGTCGGCACGTCCGGCCGGCCGGACGGGACATCGAGCGCGGGGACGTGGTGGCGCGAACGGGCGAAGTTCTGGACCCCGGCAGGATCGGCATCGTGGCCGCCGCCGGGGTGGAGCGCGTGTCGGTGTTTCCCGGTCCCG
>DATFJS010000346.1:0-3649 GCA_035269045.1 Longimicrobiales bacterium
GTCAGTCGGCCGTGCCCCGGAGGCCATTGCACAACTGTGAAGGCCCAGCACGAGACATCCAACTCGTTGTTGCACTCGCGTTTGACGGTCAGGAGACGCACCGCAACAGATTGAAGCGGGAATCGGCGTTTAGGTTGCGTCCGCACCTGTGCTGCTCGGATCATGGTCCAAAGGAACCGATCCACCGTCCGGAGAGGGCCCGATGCTCGTAAGTCTTCACCTGCTCGACCAGACCGAATTGTGCGACCGCGAGGGGCTCGCGAGGCTCCCCCTCGGAAAGCCACTGGCACTCGTGGTCTACCTTCGAGTGAGCGGCAAGGCCGTCCACCGCACCGACCTGACGGAACTCTTCTGGTCGTCCTCTCCCAAACGTGCCCGGGCCTCCCTTCGGAACGCCCTCTGGACCATCAGGGACCGCCTCGACGAAGACGTCATCGAGACCGACGGTGACCTCGTCCGCGCCAACCCAGACCTGATCTCCCTCGACCTCGACGACCTCCGTCACGCCCTCAAGGCGGGCGACGCCGCCGAGGCCATCGACCTCTGGGGCGAGGGCCTCCTGCCCGACCTGGCCATCACGGACGCCCCCGGCTGGGACCGGTGGGTCGAGGAGCTCCACGACGAGATCTCCGAGCCACTCCGGATCACCGTCGAAGAGACGGCCCGTGCCGCAGAGACGGACGAGGCACGCCGCTACCGCGCATTTCTCGCGACCACCTTCCCGTGGAAGTCGGGCTACTGGACGGCCTGGGTGCAGACCTGCCTCGACGCGGCGGACGTGGCCTGCGCGGAGGAGGCCCTCACCGCCGCCCGTCGCCACCCGCTCAACGACGAGGTCCAGTCCGAACTGGACGAGCTCGCCGAGCGCGTGGAGGCGGCACGTCGGGCGGTGTCCCGCTCCGACGAGGATCGACGCCTCGAGCTTCCGATGGTGGGGCGATCGCGGGTGCTCGCGCGCCTCCGCAAGCATGCGCGGCAGCCGGCGGGTCCGCCGTTCATCGCGATCACCGGGGCCGCGGGTGTCGGGAAGACGCGGCTCGTGAACGAGTTCCTGCTGGGGGAGACGGACGCCACGATCGTTCGCTCGGCCGCGTTCGAGGCGGACGCACGCACGCCGTGGTCGCTCGTCGTCTCCCTCGCCCACGAACTCGCCGGGCAGGAGGGGGCCGCGGGGATCTCCATGCAGTCGGCCAATGCCCTCGCGCGCGTGGCGCCGTCCCTGGCGCCGGTGCTCGGGGCGTCGCCCGAGATCGAACGCGCCGACGGACGGATGCAGGCGGTGACCGTCGCCGACGCCTTCTTCGATCTGGTGGAGGCCGTGGCCGAGCAGCAGCGCCTGATCCTCTTCATCGACGACCTCCACTGGGCCGACACCGTCTCGCGCGACGTGCTGCTGCGCATGGGGCGGATGACGCGCACCGACCTGCGAGTCGTCGTCACCTGCCGCTCGGGGGACGCCGACCGCAACACGATCGCCGCCATCCAGATGCAGACCGAGCGGCAGTGGGCGGTGCGCGAGGAACTCCGGAACCTCCGACGCGGCGAGGTCCGCGAGGCGATCGCCCTCGCGATCACGCTGGAGCCGCCTCGCCTGCTCGAGCCTCTGCTCGATCGCGTATACGACATCTCCGCCGGCAACCCGCTCGTCCTGAACTCGCTGCTGCAGGAGATGAAGACGACGGACCGGCTCACCTGGCGCGAGCCGGACGGGTGGGTGCTCGTGATCGACCGCATCGACGACCTGACCGTGCCCGACTCGCTCCGGGCCCTGCTCGCCGAGCGGATCGGGACGCTGAGCGCGACGGCGTATTCACTTCTGTCGCGCCTGGCCCACGCGGAGGGGCCGACGGCGGTCGAGACGCTGATGCCGGGCCACGAGGAGCCGGCGCGGCAGGCGGCCGTGAGCGAGCTGGTCCGCCTCGAGCTCGCGGAGCGGCGCGACGACCGTCGCCTCCACTTTCCGCACGAGGTCACGCGGGAGATCGTGCGGCGGGACCTCGGGACGAAGGGTGACGGATCACCCCGGCACCGGTCCCGCACGATCGCGGCGGCGAGCGTGGTGCTGCTCGGCGTGGCGGGTGCCGCCTGGGGCGTGGGCGCGATGGCCACCCCCCCGGCGGACGGGCCGTTCCCGGAAGACCACAGCCTGGTACTCGTGCGTCAGGACAACGTCGCCGTCCGGTACGAGTTCGACCTCGGAACCGGGGCGCTCGTCCCCGTGGACAGTACCGGCGCCGGGGGGCTGGACCTGGTGAGCCGACTGACGGACGGTCGACTCGCCCTGTCGGGCCGGGTGTCGCCCTCGCCCGATCGTGGTCCGGACGGAGCACTGCGCTTCTGGGGTGAGGACCAGACCCGGATCGTCGTCGCCAACGAACCCGACGACCGTCTCAAGGGGCTCCATCCGAACGGCCGGTTCGCGCTGGCGACCACGGCCGACGAGACCGGGGGGTGGCGCCCGGTCGCCTATATGCTGGACCTCGAGACGGGCGACACGCAGGAGGTCCTGCGTCCCCCCTTTCCCGGCTCGGCCATGACGATCCTTTCGCCGTTGGGGAATCGGATCCTCGGTGCGACCGGACGAGGCGGACAGTGGGCCGTCGTCGATCTCGCGGGGGACACGATCACGACACTGTCGAACGATCCCCCGGGCCTCGACGCCGCCTGGTGCGGCAACGATGCCGTGCTGCTCGGGAGCCGGCGGCCCGGGCTGCCGACGTCGTACCGACGCCACGACCTCCTCACGGACGAGGTCGAGGACGTCGACATCTTCGCGCCACATGTAAGCGGAATCGCCTGTTCGGTCGATGGACGTCACCTCGCGTGGGTGACGCTCACGGAAGGCATCCAGCGGGTCTACGTCCGCAACCTCGACGTCGGGAACGAGGTCTCCCTCGACCTGCCCCTCGACGGCGTTCGCGTGCAGCTCGTCCCGGACCAGGCCCCCGTCGTCCCTGTCGAGCTCGAGGTGCCGGGCTCGGTGGTCATCGCGTGGGGGCACGACCGTCCACTGGATGTCCGCGTGCTGGATCAGCGGGGCCACGAGCTGGCCTACCCGGGGCTCGGCTTCGCCTCGCGAGACCCCGGTGTCGCGCGCATGCTCGGATCCCGCCTGGTGGGCAACCGACCGGACACCACGAGCATCGACGTTCTGATCGACGGTCTTCCGTGGACGCAGATCCCGGTCAGGGTCGAGAACGTCGGATCGCAGTTGCCGGCCGGCACCCGGTTCCTGGACCCGCTCGACGGTGACTTTCGAACGGACTGGATCACCATCGGCGAACCGGCTCCGGTGCAGCTCGACACGGCGCTGCGGCTGACGGGCGACGGTAACTTCCGCGACGGGATCGTGAGCAGGTCGGGCTTCGGTCTGCCCGGTGGGGCGACCGTCGAGATGGAGTTCCGGCTGCCCCTCACGGACCGCCGGGACCGGCAGCGGGTCTCCCTCTGCCTCGATGCCGGCCAGGCAGCGCCGTCCGAGGAGAACGACGGGGAGGCCTGGATCACGGACGAGCGTGTCTGCACGACGTACCCCGCCGGCGAACTCTCTCTCTTCGATCGAGGCGCCATCCTGGTTTTCGGGTCCTACGTCGCCCTCGGAGCGATCCCGCTCCCGGACGACCTCGTCCCGTCGGGCGACTGGACCACC
>DATFJS010000347.1:0-2381 GCA_035269045.1 Longimicrobiales bacterium
GCTGGTGCTCCACGATCTGGCGTCGCTCGACGACGTGGTCGCGCTGTCGGAACACCTTCGCGGGCTGCCCCGGATCGACGCGCTGATCAACAACGCGGGTCTCTTCGTGCAGAAGCTGGACCGGACGGCCGACGGATTCGAGGAGACGATGGGCGTGAACCACGTGGCCCACATGCTCCTCACGCTGCGGCTGGAGACCGAGCTCCGCCGGGACGGGGGACGAATCGTGAACGTCGCCTCGGAAGCACACCGCAGCGGCAAGCTCCGTCGCGCCCCGCTGAGCGACATCCTCCGAGGTCGCCAGCCGAAGTACAGCGGCATCCAGGCCTACGCGGACTCGAAGCTGGCCAACGTGCTCTTCACCCGGGAGCTGGTGCGCCGGTGGGGTCCGGACGGCACGGTCGCCCATTCCGTGCACCCCGGCGTGCTCTCGAGCCGGATCTGGCAGAACACCAGCGGGGTCCTGCGCGCGCTCACCTTCCTGATCCGTCCATTCATGAACGATCCGGAGGACGGAGGTCGGGCGACGGCGGCGTGCGCGACCGACGAGGGCCTCGTCGATGACAATGGGGCCTACCTCAAGAAGTTCGAGGTCGTCGAGGCGGCGCCCGACGCACGGGACGACGAGCTCGCGCGCGAGGTGTGGGACGTCACGGAGGAGGAACTCCGGCCCTGGCTCGGCGGCTGACCCCGGCAGGCCACGACCACGGCGCCACCGGGGACCGCCCGGCAATGGAGGCCTGCCGGACGCTGGATTTCAGACGGCCGCGGCGCGAGCCTGTTCGACGACCTGGGTGACGTCGTACAGCCGGAACGGCTTCATGAGCACCGGCACCCGGTGCACCTTCGCCACCCGGTCGGCGTCTTCGACATCTCCGGTCATGAGGACGACCGGCATGCGGGGTCGGATCTCGCGAATCCTGGCGAGCGCCTCGACACCACCGAGGCGGGGCATCGTGATGTCGAGGACGACCACGTCGAACCGACCGGGCGCATCCCCGAAGACCCGCACCGCTTCCAGTCCGTCCGGCACCGCCTCGACCGACGCACCCGCCCCCTCGAGCATCCCGACGACGACCTCCCGCACGCCCTCCTCGTCGTCCGCGACGAGGATGGAGGCCCCGTTCACCGTCGACGGCGTGTCCGGATCGTCGTCGTCCACCTCCGACTCCCGATCCGTCACGGGGAAGACCAGCCGGAATCGCGCGCCTTCTCCCGGTCTCGAGCGGAGTTCGAGGAGGCCATCGTGGGCCACCACGATCCCGAGGACCGCGGCGAGGCCGAGTCCGCGGCTGTTGGACTTGGTGCTGAAGAAGGGCTCGAAGATCCGGTCCCGCAGATCGGGGTCCAGACCACTCCCGTCGTCCTCCACGGTCAGATGGACGAGTTCTCCCTCGTCGGGAACGCCGCCCGCCATGAGATCGTCGTCCGACAGCTGATGTCGGGCGATCGGTCCGGTCGAGACCCGGATCCTGCCCCGACCTTCGGGAAGCGCGTCGGATGCGTTGGTGAGCAGGTTGAGCGTGACCCGGCGCAGCTGCGTGATGTCCCCCCAGATCGGGCGAACCCGCCCCTCCAGGTAGACCTCGACGCGTGTCGCCTCGTCGAAGGACACGGACAGGAGTTCCGTCATCTCCGCGGCGACCTCCGCGAGATCGACGGTCGAGTTCGAGACCCGCCCCCGACCCGCGTACGCGAGCATCTGGCGACAGATCTCGGCGGCGCGCTGGGAGGCTCGCATGATCTCGTCCACGCTCTCGCCGGCCGGATGTCCCTCGAGCTCGAGCCCCGCGAGTTCCGCGTGCCCCATGATGGAGACGAGCAGGTTGTTGAAGTCGTGGGCGATGCCGCCGGCCAGGACCCCCAGGCTCTCGGCTCGGCGTGCCCGTGCGACGCGCTCGGACATCCGCGTTCGCTCCTCCTCGGCGGCGATGCGAGCCAGCACTTCCCGCTCCCGCTCCTCCACCACGGCCGCCACGAACAGGGAGGTGACCGCGTTGACCGCGACGAACACCCACAGCTGCAGGAGCGTATCCGGGCCGAGCACACCCGCGACCTCGTTGAAGGGACCCCGCCCCAGCGCGGTGAACGCCATCACCGGGATCGCGAGAAACAGATTCGCGGCCGCGGCGCCCACGAGGCGGAAGCGGAAGGCGCTCCAGATCAGGACCGGGAAGGGGACATAGAGAAAGCGTCGCGCCGATTCGGCCCCGCCCTCGGGTTCGAACAGCAGAAACCCGAGCGCTACGACCGTCAGGGCCAGTGCGACCGCCTCGAGGGCATGTTCGCGGATCCGCGCGAAGCTGCCGTACCACCAGGCGAGAAGTATCGGGACACCGAGCAGGATCCCGTTGGCATGGGTCAGCCACCAGAAGGCGAGG
>DATFJS010000348.1:0-6628 GCA_035269045.1 Longimicrobiales bacterium
GGCAGCTGATTCGCGGCCTCCCAGCCCGCCATCAGATCGCCGTTCCCCAGCTTCTTGTACGGGACGTAGACCGAGGCGTGGCAATGGAGGCAGGTCCCCGGCTGCTGCGCCACCTGCTGACGCTCGGTGAAGATCTGATCGCTGAACATGTAGGCGTGTCCGCGCTCCTCCCGGAAGTCCTCGGCGAAGGCGTAGCCCGCCCAGAAGTCACGGAGCCGCGGGTCCTCCTCCAGTCGCGAGTAGGAGACGGTGTCGCGCGGGTCGAATCCGGTCGGCTGTCGCGGGATCGCCTCGCTCCCGCCGTAGCGGGTGCGGGTCATGTCGACGGTGCGCAGATAGTCGTCGTACTGGAGCGGGAAGTTCTGGCCCCAGATGGCCGGATCGGTGGTCGTATCGGTCAGTTCGACGACGCGGTAGAAGGGATTCCGGGCCTCCTGCTGCCGCTCGAAGATGTTGGTGAGGAGCGCGGCGAGCCCGAGCGTCGCGACCCCCGCCACCACGGCGGCCGTGATCAGGACGCCTGGACCGAACCGTTTTCCATCGCTGGTCGTTTCGCTGGATTCGTCGCTCATCTATCTGGACTCCGTCGAGAGGGGTCGAAGGGAATCGAAGCGGCTGCCCGGCGTCGGGTGGGCAGGAACCGTGGGGAAGGCGTCGGCGACATGCGTCATCGGACCCAGTGGCCGACGTACCGATGACAGCGCGTGCACGTGAATGCCTCCTCGGTGTCGCGCTCCAGCCGCGCCTCGGACGGCGCACCGCCGTGGTCGATCGTCGCCGTGACGTCCTCGTGGCAGTATCGGCAGGCCTCCTCCGTCACCTCGTGGTTGCCCTCGGTGATGCGGAGGGGGTCCGGGAAGTCGCCGGTGGTGAAGTAGAAGGAGTGCCAGAAGCCGTTCTTCGCCTTCACCACGTACTTGCCCACCGGGTCGTGCGGGGTGTGGCAGTCGTTGCAGGTGGCGACATCCTTGTGGCTGGACTTGTTCCAGGCGTCCAGGTGGTCGTCCATGATGTGGCAGTTGCCACAGACGGCCGGATCGTCCTGCAGATACGAGTGGCCCTTCGCGTAGACGAAGGTGAAGCCCCCGAGACCGAACAGGACGCCGACGAGGACGACGACCACGAGCGGAAGCCATCTACGCAACGGTCGGTCCTCCTCGAGGTCGGGCGGGACCGGCACTGCGGAGCCCCGCCGGGAGACGCTGGCGAGTGCCGCCGGGCCCAACATGCCCGGCAGGCGTAACTCAAAGATAGGCAATGACCTGCCGGGTTGACCAGCCCCTTCCCCGCAAGGTGTCCAGCGTCCGCACGACGGTCCCGCTCGAAGACCCCGGGCTTACTCCCGCGCGCCACCCACCGCGAGCGTGACCCAGTCCAGCACCGCGCCGATCGCCGCGGCCGGCAGCCTCCGAGCGATCAGCCGGCCCACGACCTCCTCACCCCCTCGCCGGCTCCGGCTGAGCCGTCACTGTCGCCTTGAACAGGTCCCGGTTGAGCTGCGCGATGTAGTCCACGCTGATGCCCTTGGGGCAGGCGTTCTCGCAGGCACCGTGATTCGTGCAGTTCCCGAAGCCCTCGGAATCGTGCGTGTCGATCATGTCGAGCACGCGCGAGTACCGTTCGGTCTGCCCCTGCGGGAGATGCGCGAGGTGCGCGACCTTGGATGCGGTGAAGAGCATGGCCGAGGCATTCGGGCACGCTGCAACGCAGGCAGCGCATCCGATGCAGGCCGCCGCGTCGAACGCGGCGTCCGCGTCCCTCTTCCTCACGGGCTCCGAGTTCGCCTCTTTCGCGCTTCCCGTACGGACCGAGATGTAGCCGCCCGAGGCGATGATGGTGTCGAAGGGCGTGCGGTCGACGTAGAGGTCCTTCAGCACCGGGAACGAGCTGGCGCGGAACGGCTCGAGGGTGAGTTCGTCGCCGTCCTCGAAGCTCCGCATGTGGAGCTGGCAGACGGTCGTCATGCTCTTCGGGCCGTGCGGCACACCGTCGATCATCATCCCGCACGAACCGCAGATGCCCTCGCGGCAGTCGTGGTCGAAGGCGATGGGGTCTCCGTCCTCCTCGAGAAGACGCTCGTTGACGACGTCGAGCATCTCGAGGAACGACATGTCCGGCGAGATGTCCTTCGCCTCGTACGACTCGAAGCGCCCCGGGTCGTCCGGCCCGCTCTGACGCCAGACGTTCAGCTTCAGATCCATCTTACTTGTAGCTCCTCTGAGAGGGCGGAACGTTCGGGAACTCCAGCTCTTCGGTGTGACGGACCGGCTCCTCGCCGACGCCCGTGAACTCCCAGACCGCGGCGTGCGAGAAATTCTCGTCGTCGCGCTTGGCCTCACCCTCGTCGGTGACGTGCTCGGGGCGATAGTGCGCGCCGCACGACTCGTCCCGTGTGAGGGCGTCCCAGCACATGACCTCCGCGAATTCCAGGAAGTCCGCGACGCGACCGGCCTGCTCCAGCTCGGGGTTCAGCCCCTCGCCGGTGCCGGGCACGCGTACCTCGTTCCAGAACTGCTCACGGAGTTCGGGGATGCGCTGCAGGGCGGTCCTGAGACCCTCCTCCGTGCGCACCATCCCGCAGTGCTCCCACATGATGCCGCCGAGTTCGCGATGGAAGGAGGCGGCCGAGCGCGAGCCGTCCGACCCGAGCAGCCTGTTCTGGCGATCGGTGACGTCCCGCTCCACGTCCGAGAAGGCGGCGTGGGTGGTGTCGACGGTACCCGGCGTCACATCGGCGAGGTAGTTCCCGATCGTGAGCGGTACGACGAAGTAGCCATCGGCCAGCCCCTGCATCAGGGCGCTCGCACCGAGGCGGTTGGCGCCGTGGTCGCTGAAGTTGGCCTCCCCCGCGGCGAACAGCCCCGGCACGGTCGTCATGAGATCGTAGTCGACCCAGAGTCCGCCCATCGTGTAGTGCGGAGCCGGGAAGATGCGCATCGGACGCTCGTAGGGGTCCTCCCCCGTGATGCGCTCGTACATCTCGAACAGGTTTCCGTACCGCTCGGCCACCGTGTCCTTTCCGAGTCGTTCGATGGCGTGCTTGAAGTCGAGGAAGACCCCGTTTTCCAGGGGTCCGACGCCGTGGCCCTTGTCGACCATCTCCTTTGCGCGGCGCGACGCGATGTCACGCGGCGTGAGGTTGCCGAAGGAGGGATAGAGGCGCTCGAGATAGTAGTCGCGCTCGTCCTCGGGGATGTCGTTGCCCTTCCGCTTGTCCTCGGGGTCCTTCGGCACCCAGATGCGCCCGTCGTTCCGGAGCGACTCGCTCATCAGCGTGAGCTTCGACTGGTACTCGCCCGACGGCGGAATGCAGGTCGGATGGATCTGCGTGAAGCAGGGGTTCGCGAAGCCCGCCCCGCGCTTGTGGGCCCGCCACGTCGCCGTGACGTTGCACTTCTGC
The DNA here is from genome assembly GCA_035269045.1 of Longimicrobiales bacterium. Lineage (GTDB taxonomy): Bacteria > Gemmatimonadota > Gemmatimonadetes > Longimicrobiales > Gaopeijiaceae > Gaopeijia. Next base: position 3,401 of record DATFJS010000348.1, read on the forward strand.
GCGTTGGTCGAGAGGAAGAAGACGTTCGAGTAGCCGCCGGTGCACAGCACGACGGCGTCCGCCGCGTGCCGCTCGATCTTCCCCGTCCTGAGGTCCCGCGTGACGATGCCGCGCGCCACCCCGTCGATCACGACGACGTCGAGCATCTCCTTGGACGCGTGCATCGTGACCTTGCCGGCCTTCACCTGCCGCTCGAGTGCCTGGTAGGCACCCAGCAGGAGCTGTTGACCGGTCTGGCCCCGAGCGTAGAAGGTCCGGGACACCTGCGCGCCACCGAACGACCGGTTGGCGAGCAGTCCGCCGTACTCACGCGCGAAGGGCACGCCCTGCGCGACCGCCTGGTCGATGATGTTGAGGCTGACTTCGGCGAGCCGGTAGACGTTGGCCTCTCGCGAGCGGAAGTCGCCGCCCTTCACCGTGTCGTAGAACAGGCGGTAGACCGAGTCGCCGTCGTTCTGGTAGTTCTTCGCCGCGTTGATTCCGCCCTGCGCGGCGATCGAGTGCGCGCGCCGCGGGGACTCGTGGTGCGTGAAGGCCTGCACGTTGTAGCCGAGCTCGCCCATCGTCGCGGCCGCCGAAGCACCCGCGAGGCCGGTCCCGACCACGATCACGTCGTATTTCCGCTTGTTCGCGGGGTTCACCAGCTTCATCTCGAAGCGGTGGTTCTCCCACTTCTTCTCGACCGGCCCGTCGGGGATGCGTGCGTTCAGTTCCATGCGTGTGCCTGCCCTAGTTCACGACGCCGGCGTACACCAGCACCGGCGGCGTCATGAATCCGATGAAGATCGCGAGCGAGACCGCGGTGGCGATCGGCCGTCGAAGGTGATTGTACTTCGGATGATTGGCGCCGAGTGTCTGCGTCGCACTCCACAGACCGTGGAAGAGGTGCAGACAGAGCGCCGCATTCGCGATGAAGTACAGCGCGAGAACGAGCAGACTCTGGAAGGCCACCACGTAGTTGTGGTGGACGCCCCCCTTGATGAAGTCCGTGTGCGCCTGCCCACCCGTGAAGTGCAGCAGGTGGTACACGACGTACAGCAGGATGATGATCCCACCCCACCGCATCGTCCGAGACGCGTACGTGAAGGAGATGTCGGTCATCGTCCCGTAGGCCTCTCTGCGGGCCGCGCGCGACTTCCGCCACAGCTGGAAGGCGGCGAAGATGTGCACGGCGACCGCTCCCAGTAGCAGGATCCGGAAACCCCAGAGCAACGCCCCGTGCGGGAGCAACGGATACCCGACGTCACGCAGGAACTCGGCGTAGGTATCCATCGCGCAGGTCTGACCCGGCACCGAGAGGCCCGCCGCGACGTCACCCGGCTGGGCCGGCTCGCAGCCCTGAAGGACCTTCAGGTTGCCGGTCATGTGGCCGACGATGAATCCGAAGAGGATGAGCCCGGAAAGGGCCATCAGGATCTTCTTCCCCACCGAGGACCGGTAGAGGTTCACGACGCGTCGCATCGCTGCTCCCACTGAGGTTCGTCCCGGGCCCGCCAGTCGCGAGGCCCGCTACCGAAAGCGGGGAGCGCCTGTCCGACGCTCCCCGCTTCCCGCTCGTCTATTCCGACGCTCCGTCGAGCGTACTCATCGTCTCGCGGACCGCGTTGGCGGAGTGCGCCAGCGCGCTCGCCTCCTCCTCGCTCAGATCGAGCTCGATGATGTCGAGCAGACCCCCCTCCCCGAGCTTGCAGGGCACGCCGAGGAAGAACCCCTCGTAGCCGTACTCGCCGTCGAGGTACGCGGCGCACGGGAGGATCCGGCGCTTGTGCTTCACGATCGCCTCGACCATCTGGACCGCCCCCGCGGACGGCGCATAGTAGGCGCTGCCCGTCTTGAGATGTCCGACGATCTCCGCGCCGCCCTTCCGGGTGCGCTCGATCAGGGCCTCGATGCGATCGTCGTCGAGGAAGTGCGTGAGCGGGATCCCGCCGACCGACGTCGTCGAGAGCAGCGGCACCATGGTGTCGCCGTGGCCTCCGAGCACGAGCGCCTGGATGTCCTCGACGGACACGTCCAGCTCGAGCGCGATGAAGGAGCGGTACCGGGCGGTATCGAGGATGCCGGCCATGCCGATCACGCGCTCGCGCGGGAAGCCGCTCGCCTTCATGGCGACGGAGCACATCACGTCGAGCGGATTCGACACCATGATGATGATCGAGTCGGGCGCGACGCGGGCGATCTCCTTCGAGACGCTCTCGACGATCGAGGCGTTGGTCTTGAGGAGGTCGTCGCGGCTCATCCCCGGCTTGCGGGCGATGCCCGCGGTGACGACGAAGATGTCCGAGCCGGCGGCATCATCGTAGCTCTGCGAGCCGATGATGCGGCTGTCGAAGCCCTCGATGGGGGCGCTCTCCCACTGGTCGAGGCCCTTCCCCTGGGGGATGCCCTCGGCGATGTCGATCATGACGACTTCGCGGGCGAGCTCCTTCTCGGCAATGCGCTGGGCGGCGGTCGCGCCGACGTGGCCGGCTCCGACGACCGTGATCTTGCGTGCGCTCACGTTGTTCTCGTGCTCCGGATGGTCCGCGGATGCGGTGGCGAACGGATCGGACGGCGCGGGGCCGTCCCGGATTCGGAAGCTAGAAGGGGTCGCGGGGCGTCTCAAGGGCGCATGACCCGCATGAAGCGGCGGTCGGAAGACCCTCGGGACACCCTTGAATCTTGAGGGATTCCCGCGGATGGAGCGGGTAGCGCGGGAGGACGGGGCGCACCGGCGGTGCGTGGCGGAGAGACCGCCCGCGGCGAGCGGCCGCCCCGTCGTCAGCCGCCGGTCTGCGAAAGTGCCGCGAGGCCGCCCGATCCGACGTCGCTCCCCTGCTCCAGCAGGTGTCGCTCGGGCTTGATGCGGAGGGTGCGCTCGATGTGCGGCCGGAGATCCTGCCCCAGACGGAGGGGGCCGCGGAGGTCCGTCTGCAGGTCGCCGAAGAGGCAGGGACGGAGCTGACCGTCCGCCGTGAGCCGCATGCGGTTGCAGCGGTCGCAGAAGGTATGGCTCATCGGCGTGATGACGCCGATCGAGCCGGCGGCACCCGGAAACGTCCAGTAGCGCGCGGGGCCGTTGCCCGTCGGGCCCTCGACGGGCTCGAGAGCGTCGATCGCCGAAATCCGCTCGAGGGCCTGGTCGCAGGTGACCTGCTCCTCACGAGAGACGTCGAGGTTCGCCGACGTCGGCATGACCTCGATGAAGCGCACGTGCCAGGGGTGGTCGAGCGTGAGGCGGGCGAAGTC
>DATFJS010000349.1:0-7447 GCA_035269045.1 Longimicrobiales bacterium
GATCCCCGCTACGTCCACGGCAACGAGTTCGACGGGGTTCTTCGAGACTGCTCCGCCGAGATGCTCGAGCGTAGCCAGGGGCACGACCGCCGACAGGTCGAACTCGAGGAACGAGTCCCGTTCCGCCCCGACGGCTACGAAGGGGATGAATTCCTGATTCCCCGTGGCTGGGATGATCGTGTCGGTGCCGACGACCAGCGACACCGTGCGGATGAGACCCCGCCGATCGGCCTCGAACACTTCATGGATCGTCCGAAGGGCCACCTGATGGACGGCTGCAGCGTAGCGCTTCTTCGTGGCCGTCTTGGGAAGTGAGACCTCCCGAATCTCGTCCTTCGCCTTGATGTACTTGTAGTGCTTGACGCTCGGAACCTCCGACGGCGCAGGGATCTCCACGCGCAGGCTGAGCTCGGCCTTCTCCGGGCTGAACGAGTGTTCGTAGGACGTCGGGAAGCACTCGGGGTAGATCGAGTTCGAAAGCACAATCGAGATGTATTCCTCTACGGCTTCGGGGACGCCGTACCCGAGCTCAGCGATCAGCTTGTCGAGTTCGGCGTTCGACCTGGTCGCGTCAGCGTCACGCTGCTCGCATTCACGCGTGTACTCCGCCCGCGCGACTTCCAGGGCCTTCTCGCGATCGACCTCCTGCTTCCGGTGAGCCTTGAGCCGGTCCTCGAATGCCCGGTTGATCTCCTCCTTCTTCTCCCTCCATGCTGCCATCGCTCGCTCGTAGGCACCCTTCGCGGCGGCGACGGCCTTGTCATGCCGGCCGAAGTCCACGAGAGCCGACAGACCTGAAGGCTTCTCAGGCACCACGGGCTGGGGCCTCGGTGGATACTCGGGAGCCTCGGGTCGAGGAATCGGATTCTCCAGCTCCGGTCGGTCGAAGGGTGGGTGCCGGACCTCCGTCCTCAGCTCTTCGAGGTCAACGAAGTCGTCAACCTCGAGGGTTTCGGCGAGGAGCGAGTCGATCTCGTCGTACATCTCGGCCAACTCGAGATTCAGACTCTCGACCTCCGCCTCCATCGCCGCGATGTGGGCTTGCTTGGCCTCCTTCTCCAGGCGCTTCCGTTCCGCAGCTCTCGCACTGGCCAGTTGCTTCTGCGCGCGCTCGTCTTCCCGTCGAGTTCGCTCGGCCTCGCGCACCGCAGCCTTGTATGACCGGTCCGCTTCCCGCTGACGACGGCGTTGCTCGCGTTCCGCGGCTTTCGCGGCCCTGTTGATGGCAGACAGCAGGCCTCGGGTACTCATCCGACCGGTCCTGTGGAGGTGGGCAATGTCAGGCAGACAGTCTAGGCGCGTTGGCGCGGGGCAAACAAGCTGATTCTCGCGCTGGCGACTGGCGCGCGGCTCCGATTCCGCGTTCAACCTCGACGTCCTCAACGTGACCGGGATCCTCACGCGGCAGGTGCTCGAGAGCCGGTTGAAGCTGTTCGCGGCGGGGTAGGGGACCGGGCTCGACATGCAACAGGCGCCGCCTCCGGCCGTCCGCAGTTCGCCGAAACGTTCCAGCTGAAACGTCCGGATGTCGGAATGGGACATTTCATCCCCGGGCCGTGGTCCCCTCAGCTCGCGGCCAGCTCGATCCCCAGTTCGCGAGCCGCCTCGACCACGCTCGGCGAGTCGAGGGTGAGCGGGGTCGGGGCGCCGAACCGCAGGGCAGGGCCTTCTCCATGTCCATCGATGGACCAGCGTTCGGTGAAGAGCACCGTGGTGTGCCAGTCGCCATGGAACCGGGACCACCAGTGGAGTCCGGCATGGCCCCGGTCCCAGGCTGCACGGGCGATGGGCTGCGTCGTGTCACCGTGCCGGGAGGCGGCCCGGTCGGCCCGTGCTGCCACCGTCGCGAGTCCGGGTGCGGTGCAGAGATCGACGACGGACTCGGAGGCGCGCTCCGGGAGGTGAACCTCGACGATCGACAGCCGCAGGCCCCCTCGGATGAGATGCCTGTCGCTGATCGAGCGATGACGACGCGCGTGGATGAGCTCCGCGACGACGTGTTCTCCCGATTCGCCCAGATAGAGCTGACGAGACAGGTCGGCAGGGAGGTCGAAGCGCCCGATACCCGTAGACCGCGGAAGGAACGAGGGGGAGAACCGTGCCCCCTTCGCTGCCGCGGGATCCCATGGGAAGGCACGCCAGAGCGTGGCCCCACCCGTCACGCGGAGGTGCCTGTCACGCGAAGGTGCCGGCCTTGTCGAGCTCGATGGCTCCGATCACGTCGGTCACCTTCCCTCGCCGCAGGAGGTACGCAGGTGTCCGATCCCCCAAGTGCGCGTTGGGGCCATCGAGCCACCCTTCGACGGTGTCCGGGTGAAGCCAACGGGCCAGCATCTCGACCACCAGCGCCAACCCGGCCAGCCGATCGGCGTTGTCGGGGTCGGGCGTCTGACCTTTTCGCCAGCGCGAGACCTGGGCAGGAGAGACATCCAGGATGAAGGCCACGGTGCGGTCCGAACCGACCACGGCGCGGATGGTGTCCAGGTGCTGGACGGTGGTATCGATCGGGGTCCTGAGCGTGGGAGTCATGCTGAACGCTACCGCAACCAGTGATGTTGCGCAACGAAAAATGTTGTGTAGAGCCTCTCTGCGGCGACCCGGCAGGGTCCGGCTTCCCCGCTGGGTAGCGCATGGTCGGTGCGGGCGGGTCGGAGACCGTCCCCTCGCGCGCCGGGCCCCCCGAGGGCAAGGTTACCCGGTGCGCTCCTGCCGCCGAGTCTGCGGCGTCCCCGTGCCCAGGTGAATCAACGATGCCGACTCCCGCTGCCTCCACCGGCCAGGCGATTCCGCCGCGCTCGGTCGCCCTCGACGTCGATCGATCGAGGAGCCTCCGGTCTCCAAGGGTGCGGGCAGTTCAGGTCGGAGCGGCATTCCTCTTCGTGACTGGATGCGCCGGTGGTGCGGCTGTCGAGACCCGGGCTCCCCTGCCCGGGGAACCTCTGGCGACCTGCGCCCAGCCCATCGACTGGACCACCGACGGCGCGTCCAGTCCCCCGGAGATGATCAACTACGACTCGATCCAGGCGGGGCTGAGCCCACGATTCGGTCCCGACCCCCTCCGGTCCGAAACGACACTGAGAATCACGCGCGACGGCGTGGTCGATCGGGCGTGCCTCCGACGGAGTTCGGGGGACCCGGGCTTCGACCGGGCGGCCCTTGCCGCAGCCTGGGACCTCCGGTTCGGACCGGCCACGACAGATGGCGAGCCCAGGTCGACACGAGCCACTATTCCGTTCACGGCCGGTACGCCATCCACGTCCCGCCCTCCGCAGGCCGACTCCGGGAGTTCGGGCCCCGTGGGCGAAGGCTCGGAATCCGTGCTCTTCCTCGACTGCGCCGAAGCGCCGGGGTGGGATGTCGAGGGCTCGGGCGCAGCGCCGGTGTTGCTGAACGCAGACGAGGTCATCGCGTCGCTCGAGCGGCGCGTTCCGCCGGAGGCACGACCGGCGACCGCGACCGTCCGCCTCCGTGTGACGCGGGAGGGCGCGGCCGATCGTGCCTGCATTTCGCAGGGATCCGGGCACATCGAATTCGACCGCGCCGTGCTACTGGTGGCGCTGATGCTCCGCTTCCGCCCCGCACGTCTCGAGGGGGAGCCACGCACGGTGCTGGTCGAGGTGCCCATCTCCCTCTCCAGATGAGGGGACCCCTGCATGGTCGATCATGAGATTACCAGACCCTGATTGATCGCGCCGCTCCCGCTCTTCGGCCGGTCCTTGAAGATTGGAGTCTTCCCGCAGGCACGATCGAGCCATCCGCGTCCCCGCTGAAGGCCGTCCATCGGGAGCTCCTGATCTCCCGACGCACCCGCAGACGGGGCAGGGGATCGCAAAGGCGTTTCAGCTGAAACGCCCAGATGTCGGGATGGGACATGGTGCCCCGCGCCGTGGCTCTGTCGACGCCCGCGGAGGAGCGTCGTGACCATGGCACCGCAGGTGCCGAGCTTGCGGAGACATCGCGGATTCGGTCGGATGGGTCCATGAATCTCGGCAGCCCGTTCCTGACCCGCGTCACGCTGCGGGAGGACCGCGCCCAGCGGGGACGGCATCCCTTCGATCTTCCGATCCTCGAAGAAGGGCTCGACCTGGCCTTCCGCACCCCGGTGACCCTCTTCGTGGGCGAGAACGGATCGGGGAAATCGACCCTGCTCGAGGCGATCGCGTGGAGCGCGGGATTCTCGGCCCGCGGCGGCGGTCGCGCGAACAGCTACGAGGAGAACGCCGACGGACACGCCCTCGGGCGGGCCCTGCTCCTGAGCTGGAAGCAGAAGTCGATGGACGGGTTCTTCCTGCGGGCGGAGACCTTCTTCGACTTCGCCACCTGGCTCGAGTCGACCGGCACGGACTTCCGGGCCTACGGTGGGACGTCGCTCCATTCGCAGTCGCACGGCGAAGCCTTCCTGTCGCTCTTCGGCCACCGATTCGAGGACGGCCTCTACATTCTGGACGAGCCCGAGGCCGCGCTCTCGCCCCAGCGCCAGCTGGCCTTCCTGGGAATCCTCCATTCGCTCACTCTCCCGCGGAAGGCGCAGTTCCTGATCGCGACCCACTCGCCGATCCTCCTGGCCTTCCCCGGGGCCACCGTCCTCGACCTCGACGGCGGCCGGATCGCCGAGGTGGACTATCGGGACACCGAGCACTTCCGGCTCACGAAGAGCTTCCTGGACGCGCCCGAGCGGTACTTCCGGCACCTCTTCGACGACCGTGGGGAGGGATCGGAAGGCGCGGGCGGGGAGGGGTGAGGGCCTCCCCGCCGACCCGCGATTCACCGGTCGGCCGCGCCGAGGCCGCGGACCTCAGCGAACCGGAGCCTGGGGCTCCAATCCCACCCCTTCCCAGCTCTCCGCATCGAGCCAGTCGCTCAACCCTCGCGGCTGTTCCCAGACCGGGTGGGCCCTCGAGCGGGTCGTCGCCGGGAACCAGGCGAGCTCGGTTCCGCGACCATCCGGGGTGACGGCCGAGCGGACGAGCAGGCCCCGAAGTTCGAGCCGCTTGACCTCCGCACCGATCGGCTGGCATGTCGACCGCGGCACCAGCCCGCTCTTTCCGTCCGCTGGGTAGTCCCCCGGGAGTCCGATCGCCGCGAGTTCCACGGCCGTGAGCGCAACGGCGCACTCCTGATCCCGGGGGAGAGTCGCCGCAACGAGGACGTATGCGTCGTCCGCGAGGTCCTCGATGTCGACCGGGGTCCCCTCCAGGAGCCGCAGGATCTGGAGACGGGCCGTCTCGAGGTCGGCGTTCAGGTACAGCGTCGGGTGAGAGCCCGGGGGATTCCACCGCCCGCCGACTCGACCGGCCCACCGGGCGTCGAGCGCGTCCTCCCAGTCAGGATCCGCGACGCGGAGCCAGACCCGCTGGTTCGGCACTACGTGGGTGTGTGGATTCACGCGAGGTCAGGGCTGGATCCGGCGAAGATCGAACATCTCGCGGACCGCCTCGAGGACCTCGCGGTGGCGGCCCTCTTCGGCCAACTCGAGGAGTGATGTGCCCCCGAGCCGCCCAGCCGAGCGGCGCACCACCGCCGGGATGCGCTCTCTCTTCACCTTACTCGCCAGCAGGTCGGTGGCCGACGCGAGATCCGCCAGTGTCTCGGCTCGCTCAGCCGGGATTCCGTTCTCGAACCACTTGAACACGGCCTGCCTGGAGACGCCGAAGATCCGTCCGAGGTCGGCGCCGGAGAGGTCCCACAGGACCTGGATGCGGTCCAGGGGCTCGGTGCGGATCTCGCGGTCGAGGGCGTCGGTCAACTCACGAAGCCACTGCCGGTCGGGAGCCTGCCGGATCAGGTCTCTCGCGACGTCCCGTACTTCACTGGTGGCCATGGGTCTTCCCTGTTGAGGAGCGGACATGCATGTAACCTGATGTCAACGGCAATCGAATGTCAACCCACCTCCCAGGCATCTCGAGTGGATGCCCTCGTCGCGCGGACGGAGGTCAGGGAGCGCGGGATCTCCTGAAGCACCAGCAGACATCGCAGGGGATCGCCCACGACTTCAACAGCGTTCTCGCCACCATCATCGGGGGCACCGAACTGCTCATCGAACGGATCGGCGACGACCCTCGGACGCTGGGCGAACTCGAGGAGATCCGCGGCGTGGCCCAACGGGCGGCGACCCTCACCCGTGAGCTGCTCGCGTTCAGCCGTCAGCAGGTGATGCGGGTCGACGTCACCTCGCTGGACCGGGTGGTGGGCCGTACCGAGACCATGCTCGCCCCCATCCTGGAGCCGGACGTCGAGGTTCGCACCCACGTCGGAGACGCGACATGGCCCGTCCGGGTGGACGAAGGCCAGATGGAGCAGGTCCTCGTCAATCTGGCCGTGAACGCGCAGGACGCGATGCCGGAGGGTGGGGTGTTCACGATGGCCACGAGCAACCGGACCCTCGAGAGCGACACCCGCGTCGCCGGCGTCCTCGTGCCCGCCGGCGACTACGTGGAGCTGACCCTCGATGACACCGGCATCGGAATGGACGAGATGACCCGTACCCGGGTGTTCGAGCCCTTCTTCACCACCAAGCCCCCGCCGGAGGGGACTGGGCTGGGGCTGTCGGTCGCCTACGGCATCATCCGCCAGTTCGGGGGCTTCATGTCGGTCGCGTCGGCCCCGGGCGAGGGCGCGACCTTCCGGATTCTGCTGCCCCGGGCCGATGAAGAGGCCGCCGCGTGGGAGGACGAGGTCCGGGCCGAGCCGGCCCCGCGGGTTCGCTCCGACGAGAGCCGGAGGACGGTGCTGTTCGTCGAGGACGAGGACGCGCTGCGACGCATCGGGTCCCGCGTGCTGGAGCGTCTCGACTTCGACGTCCTGTCCGCAGCCGGAAGAGCGGAGGCGCTGGCGCTGCTCGAAGCCTCCACCCCGGCCCTCGACCTCCTGGTCACCGACGTGGTCATGCCCGGCATGGACGGCACCGAGGTGGCGGCGGCGGTGTCGGATCTCTACCCGCGTGTGCCGGTGCTCTTCATCTCCGGATACAGCGTGGAAGCCGGGGGAAGGCTGGGGACGCTGGGACCCGGGCGCGCCTTCCTGCAGAAGCCCTACTCCATCGAGTCCATCGCGGAGTCCGTCCGCGCCCTTCTCGCCGAGCGCTGAGTCCCGACCCCGACGCATCTCACCGGGTTCGTTCTCGCGAATCCCGGGTGACGTCCCCGGAACCCCGGTGGGCTGCAGCACTGTCACGGAGGACTGCTCGACCTGTCCTCTGTGGGTGACATGCCGGTATGGTGGCACCCGGCGGAAACCGCGGCGTGATGCGGAGACCGGTCGTGGCACGACTCCTGCCCCCTGGAGGGCGAGAATCGGATTCAACACGGTCAGGAGGCATCATGCCCCGTTCGATCATGGCAGCGCTCGCCGCCCTGGGGATCGTCGCACTGTTCGCGGGCGGTCCGTCCGCCGTCGAGGCCCAGGTGCGCATCTCGGTGGAGTGGAACGGCGCGCGCTCCGGGGGCCC
>DATFJS010000350.1:0-8378 GCA_035269045.1 Longimicrobiales bacterium
CTCCCGCCTGCCTCGCCGTATTCACCGCAGCGACCACGTCCTCGGTGGTCTCCGCGCGAACGATGACGTCCGGCTGTCGATCGAATCGAGCGTTCCAGACGCGGCGAGCCTCGTCGTACCCGGGATCACCTCGATACAGGACCGCCCCGGAGACGCTGGACTCCAGGGTGGGAAATCGGCGGGTCGGGTCTACGGACGAATCGTTCATCTCGAACTCCGTGATGGTTCTTCCTGTGCATGCGATCGACGTACCTGGGAACAGGCGGCCCGGACGAGGCCGGTGCAAGGCCCCGTCCACGCCGCTGCACTGCAGGAACTCGTCGCTCTACCCGGTCGCGTTCGGACCGTGGCGGATCAACTCCGCGAGTCGGTCGCCCGAGACCGGTGCCCACACGAGGCGGACGTGGGGGTCCAGCTCGAGTGCGGGCGGGAGTTCGACATCCACCGCGGTTCCGAGCAGCAGTACCCGGGCATCGATCCCTTCCGAGCGGATCCGACCCGTGGCCCGAAACATCGCGCGGGACGCCGGGCCGACGATCACGTCCGCAGCCGTGGCGTGAGGAACCGCCTCGTCGGGTGTCGTGACACGGGTGGTGCGCAGCCCCTCGCCCGCGAGCAGGCGCTCGAGCGCGGGATCACCGACGACCAGGACGTGAGCATCCGATCCATTCGTGTCCCCATTCTCCGACGACGTACCCGCCCCCGTTCGGGGGAGAACCAGGCGATACCCGCCGGCCGCATCCTGCTCCCCGGCGACTTCCAGCCCCCCGCCGAAGGCCTCCAGCACGGTCCGCGTCTCGGAGATCACGAGATCGTCGGGCAGAACCGGGACACCACCGTCCATCTCGTCGTTCGACGCCTCCCCCTCTCCCTCGACCGCCCCACGGACGTCGATGGTCACGGTCCGCTCGTCCGACGCGACCCCGACCCGGATGATCCCCCCGGATCCAGCCAGCGCCTCCCCGAGCGACCACACGGTCGCGAAGACCGCCTGCTGGAGGCGCACACGGTCGATCCGCACCTCGAGGTCCCCGGTCGGTACACCCACCTCGATGCGCACCCCGTCAGGAAGGAGTCGACCGAGGACCTTCTGGACATGCCCGAGCTGGACGCCCACCAGAGCCGGCTCCGTACTCACCCCACGCGAGTCCTTGAGCACCGCAAGAAAGGCCGTGAGAGCCGCACCGCGCCGCGCCGCATCCAGAATCTCCCGCACGTCCTCGGCGGTCACCCCCTCCACCGCCGGATCCTGGAGCAGCAGTTCCGCGTACATCGAGGTGGTCGCCAGCACGTTGTTGAAGTCGTGCGAGATGGCCGAGACGATCCGGTATATCAGCTCGAGACGAGCGGAACGGTCGAGTTCCGCGCCGTGGTCTCGGTCCTCCTCCGCTCTGGTCATGCTCCGGGATGCTCCGGGTCGAGTTCGGCCTTCAGGATGGGAGCGACCTCCCCGTCCTCCCAGGCACGCAGGATGACTGCCGCCAGTGCCGGGTCGAACTGGGTTCCGGCACACCTGTCGATTTCCGCCATCGCCTCCTCGATCGGCCACGCGTCCCGATACGGCCGGGAGTGCGTCATGCAGTCCAGGACGTCGGCGATCGCGGTGATCCGCCCCTCGATCGAAATCGCGTCACCGGCGGATCCGTTCGGATACCCCTCTCCGTCCCAGCGTTCATGATGGCTCAGGGCAATCTTCCGTGCGGCCTGAAGAAGCGAGAAGTCTCCACCGCTCAACATGTCCGCACCCACCGTCGTGTGGGTCTTCATCACTTCCCACTCCTCCGCGTCCAGCTTCCCGGGCTTGCGGAGGATCGAGTCGGGGATCGCCACCTTTCCGATGTCGTGCAGCGGCGCCGCCATCCGAAGAATCCGGATGTCCCGGGACGGATAGTCGAGGCGTCGCGCGATCAACGCGGCGACCTCCCCGACCCGGCGCTGATGCGCTCCGGTGAGATCGTCGCGGTACTCCGCCACCATGGCGAGTCGATCGACCACCTCGAAGTGGGCCAGCTCCACGTCACGGGTCCGGTGGTGGACACGGATCTCGAGGTTGTCCCGCTCGGCCGCGAGTCGTCGATGGAGGATGCGGGTCGAGAGGAGGTTGTGAATCCTCGCCAGCGCCTCGTCGGTGTTGGGAGGCTTCGTCACGAAGTCCATCGCCCCGGCCTCGAAGGCCTGTCGCTTGGCGTTCGGGTCGATGTCACCCGTCAGCACGAGCACCGGGGTCCCCGGCGGGCCCTCGGCTGCCTCGCGCAGATACTCGAGAACCCCGAAACCATCCGTGCCCGGCATGTGCAGATCGAGAATCACCAGATCGGGATCCCACTCGACGGTCACCCGGACCGCCTCGGTCCCGGTGGCCACCACTCGGATCTGGCCATAACCACCCCGTTCCAGCATCCGGGTCAGAGCCCGGCGAACCGGCTCGTCGTCGTCGGCCACGAGGATCCGCGCGCCGCGGATGTCGGCCTCCAGCGACCTCTCGCCCGCGGCCCTCTCGACCGCCGACGTCTCGGCGGCGCTCGACGCCAGGACCCGATCCACCGTTCGGCGGACCTCGTCCACACGGAAGGGCTTCTCGATCGTTGCGGCGGCACCCAGGTGAAGCGCGCGTTTCAGTGGAGAATCGTCTCCCCCGGTGCTCGCCCCGGAAATCGCGATGACGGGGATCTCCGGCGCGATCCGATCGAGTTCGACCAGAAGCTCCTGGCCGTCGACCTCCGGCATGAAGAGGTCGGTGACGATCAGATCCGGGCGCGTCGTCCGGAGCTCCGACAGCGCCGCACGCCCGTCGGGGAGGGGCTCCACTTCGTGACCGTCCACCTGAAGGATCCGGACGATCGCCCCCCGAACGCTGGGCTCGTCGTCGACGACGAAGATGCGCGCCAATGGATCTCCCGGATTCGATGATCTCTCGGGGCGTCGTGCGGGACCGACCCGCGATCGCCCGGCTGCCCCAAGGTAAGAACTCCGGCGGGCCACGGCGATCCGAGCCGCCTCGGTCCGGCACGCACACGGGGGCCACCCCCGAGGATTGCGAACCGATCCCCTTCGGCATCACGTTCAGGGCCACGATCACCGTCCCCACCGAGGACCGTGTGCCACATAGTCCCGGATGCGTGACGTAGTCGCGGATGCGTGCGTTTCCGCACGCGTGCTCGAACGCTGCGCCGCATGAACACCGCCAGGAACCCACCGATGTCCCCAACCAGCCTCACCATTCCGGACCTTCCGGACATTTCGGTGCCGAAGGGCCCGGAGACCGTCTTCGTGGTCGACGACGAGCCCGACATGGCGAGGGGGATGCAGACGCTCCTCGAGCGCGCGGGATACGAGGCTCACCGGTTCACCGAGCCCGAGGCTGCACTCGGCGCGGTGACCGAGACGATGCCGAAGGTGCTGGTGACCGACTACTTCATGCCCTCGATGAACGGGCTGGAGCTGGCCGAGAGGGTCCTCGAGGAGAATCCGGTGGTGAAGGTCGTGCTGGTCACCGGAGCCGGAAACGAGAGTGTGGCCCAGTCGGCTCTGCGGGCGGGCGTGACCAATTACGTCACGAAGCCGTTCCAGGCCGACAACTTCGTCCAGATCGTGCTCGAGGCGTTCATGGCCCACGCGCGGGAGGAATACGCCCACGCCAGTGAGGCCTGGCTCCGGGACGAGATCGTCCGGCAGACGGGCCTGATCAGGACGATGACGGTGGGCACGCTCAAGGCGCTCCTGAACGCCCAGGAGGCTCGGACTCCCCATTTCCGCGGTCACAGCCAGGCAGTCGCCAGGGCCTCCGCGCGGATCGCCCACACCCTCGGGCTGCCGAAGGAGGAGGTGTCCTCGATCCAGACCGCCGGGCTCCTGCACGACCTCGGCATGATCGCCGTGCCGGACGCGGTCGTGAACAAGCCCGGGAAGCTGACCCGGGAGGAGTTCGACGCGGTCAAGACCCATCCGCGGCAGGCCGCGGAGATCCTGGCACCGATGAAGCACCTCGGGCCCGTCGTCCGATACATCGTCGAACATCACGAGCGGCTCGACGGGTCGGGCTACCCGGACGGCAAGAGCGGGGACGAGATCTCGATGGGCGGACAGATCGTCGGGCTGGCCGAGGTCTGGACCGCCCTCACCGAGGACCGATCCTTCCGCAGCGGCAAGTCACGAGCGGAGGCCGTCGAGACACTTTCGGGCACGGAGGGATCGTGGTTCTCCTCCGATGTCCTGCGGGCGCTCCGGATGTCGGAGATCGGCAGCGGCTGACACGGGGACGACATGGGCGGAAAACCGATGGCCGGAAGGGCCGACACGCCCCGGGACCTGCTCTACCGCAGCCTTTTCGAGCACGTCCTCCAGGAAGTCCACATCTGGGAACTCGTCCGCGACGACGCGGGAGCGATCCGCACCTGGCGCCTGGTCGACGCCAACCCCACCGCCCTCGGTGCCTGGGGCCGCGACCTCCGGGACGTCGTCGGAAGGACGACCGAGGAGATCTTCGTCGGCGGTGACCCGATCGAGACCTTCCTCCCCATCGTCTCGGCGATCTTCGAATCGGGTGAGCCGCACGAATGGGAGGGGTTCTTTCCGGGCACCGGGCAGGTCCTCCACATGGTCAGCGTCCCGGTAGGCGGGTACTTCGTCAGCACCGGGTTCGACGTGACCGAGATCCGGCAGCAGGAGCGCGCCCTGCAGGACGCTCTCCACAACCTCGAGGAGGCGATCGAGGCGGGGGGCGTCGGACTCTGGGACTGGGATCTCATCACGAACGAGATCACGTACTCCGACAAGTGGAAGCAGCAGCTCGGGTACGCTCCGCACGAGATCGCCGACGCATACGAGGCGTGGGAGTCGCGCGTCCACCCCGACGACCTCGATCAGGCACTCGCCTCGATTCAGGCCGCCATCCGCGAGGGTGAGGAGTACTCCGAGACGATGTTCCGAATGCGTCACAAGGACGGATCGTGGCGGTGGATCATCGCCCATGGAGCCGTGACTCGCGACGACGACGGCACCGCGGTGCGGATGCAGGGATCCCACCTCGACGTCACCGAGCGCAGGAAACTCCAGGCCCGGGTCGAGGAGTCGCAACGGCTCGATGCCATCGGAACCCTGGCTGCCGGAATCGCCCACGACTTCAACAACCTGCTGACCGCCATATCGGGCAATCTTTCCCTCTTCAGCCACATTCAGGGACTCCCGTCCCACGCCATGAGTCTGGCCCGCGACATCGAGTCCGCGACCGAGCGGGCCCAGTCCCTCACGAACCAGCTCCTCACCTTCTCCAAGGGCGGGCATCCGGTCCGGGAGGTCATGTCGATCGATCGGCTCGTCGTCGACTCCGCCACCTTCGTCGCCCGTGGCTCGGGCTCGACCTGCCGCTTTCGGATCGCGGACGGGCTGCCCCACGTCGAGGTGGACGTCGGTCAGATCAGCCAGGTGGTGAGCAATCTCGTGATCAATGCGACACAGGCGATGCCGGATGGTGGCATCATCGAGGTCCGCGGATCCCGCGAGGTCCTCGGGACCAACAACCCGCTGGGTCTGGACGCGGGCGCATACGTCAGATTCTCCGTGCAGGACGAGGGGGCCGGCATTCCGGAGTCGATCATCTCCCGGATCTTCGACCCCTTCTACACGACCAAGCCGGAGGGGAGCGGGCTAGGACTCGCCACGTCCTACTCCATCGTGGAACGACACGGTGGACGACTGACCGTGGAGTCGGAGGTCGGGCAGGGGGCGCGGTTCGACGTCTACCTGCCAGTCTCCGACGCACCCGCGGCACCACGCCGCGACACCCGAGACGAGGTGCAGCGTGGCGAGGGGCGGATCCTCGTGATGGACGACGACGGGCCCGTCCTCGTCGCGATGGAGCGGATGCTCGATTTCCTCGGGTACGGGTGCGACGTCGCTTCCGATGGGGACGAAGCGGCGGCCAGATATGCCGATGCGCTTCGAACCGGCACCCCGTACCGGGCGGTCATCCTGGATCTCGTCATTCCCGGAAAGCCCGGTGGGCTTCAGGTCCTCGATCGCCTCCGGGAACTCGATCCGGATGTGACCGCGATCGTCGCGAGTGGGTACACCGACAGCGACATCCTCGCAGACCCCGAGGCGCACGGCTTCCAGGGACGACTCCGCAAGCCGATCCGGGCATCGGGACTCGGCGCGGAGCTGGCGCGTGTGCTGCGTGCCGCGAGCGGGTCGTGACGCCGGTGGCGACATTCCGCGCGACCTCGGCGCCTCCCTGATGCGCCTTTCCGGAACGCCAGGTCGCTCTCGACGGGACCCGCGGACCTCTTCGCCAGGCTTCTAGGGTGAGGCCAGGGCGACCGCGAGGGCGACGGCGAGCCCCGCGAGCAGGAATCCGATGACCGTGCCGCGGGCCATGCCGAGGTCCCACTCCGCCGCGCGGGCCGCCCGGGCGTGCACCCAGACCTGGCCACGATGGATCGCCCGGACGATTCCCCCACCCCGCCCCTCCTCGAGCACGCCCCAGGGAAGGCGGCGCAGACGCCCCGCCAGGAACTCGAGGGGGATCAGCAGGTCGCCCGGGGGCACACGCAGGCGACCGATCCTGCCCAGGAAGTCGGGCCGACGCCAGACCACCCCGGCCACCAGGACTCCCGCCATCACCGGCCATGCCGCCTCACCGGCGCCGTCCCACGGGCCGGGCAGAGCCGCGTCCACCCCCGACGGGACGACCCCTGACAGCCAGACCGGTCCGGCGACGCCGAGCGCGACGAGAATCAACCAGGGAGCCAGCAGGCCCGCGAAAGCCTGCCGCCGGTCGGCTCGGGCGTCGCCCGACCCGTTCGGGTGGTGTCGGCTCCGGTCCGTCATGCGGACCCGGAGCCTGATCAGGAATCGGGCCATGAGGAGGGTCGTCCCCACCGACGCGCCCAGGAGCACCGGATCCAGGGGCGCATACCAGGCCGGAGCCAGCTCCCGGAGCCCGGACTTGAGCGTCGTCTTGGCCATGGCCCCGGTGGTCAGCGGCGCACCGGCGAGCGCCAGCGCCGGCAACGCCGCGACGGCAGGAACGAGATGCTGCCACCGGGATCGGGGGCTCGGCGGTGTCCGGTCGGCCACCCCGACCGCGAGGAAGAGGGCGCCCTTGGCCACCCCGTGGTGGAGAGCGAAGAGGATCACGGCCAGCAGGCCCGCCGTGGCCCAGCCCTCAGTCCGAAGCAGGGCGCCGGTGCCCATGGCCAGGTACCCCATCTGGCTCACGCTGGAATAGGCCAGAACGGTCTTCGGATCGTCCTGGGCCAGACCTGCCGCCACGCCGTAGAAGATCGACACCACCCCGACGAGCGCCAGACCGGTTCCGACGGCGGGAAGCGCCAGTTCCGAGGGAAGGAACCGGACCCAGGCCAGGACGCCCGCCTCGATCATGACGCCGCTCAGGAGGGCGCTGGCCGCCGTCGGCGCCACCGGATGGGCCAGCGGCAGCCAGAGGTGAAGGGGCACGACGCCCGCCTTCACGCCGAACCCGAGGACCAGCAGCGCGGCAGCTCCGGAAGCCCATCCGGCCTCGTGCAGTGCCGACCACGCCTCCACCGTCGCGGATCCGAACTCCGGAACACCCGCTCCGGCCCATCCCAGGGCAAGGACCCCCGCCAGGAGGGCGACCTCGCCCAGGATCGCCATCACGATGTAGACCCGTCCCGCTCTGCGGGCCTCACCGTCGCGACGGTGGGCCACCAGGCCATAGGCGGCAAAGGTCATGACGGCGAAGAAGAGGTAGAACGACAGGATGTCGCCGGCCAGCACCACGCCCATGTTGCCCGCCATGGTGAGGACGAAGAAGCCGAAGAACGCCCCCCGGCGCGGATCTGTGGCGTGGTAGGAGCGGGCAAAGGCTCCGGCCAAGACCCAGAGCAGGGCCGTGAGCACGAGAAAGGCCCTGCCTGTGGTGTCCAGCGTCAGATGCAGACCGGTGAAGAGGGTGGACGCCGAGACCGTCGCCCCTTCGGCGCCGGGAAGGATCGCGAGGGCCAAGGCCGGCAGGGCCGCCCAGGGGGCCGCGGCCACGAGGATCTTCCTCATTCGGCTCACGGGCCAGAGGGCGCCCAGGAGGGCCGGTGCCCCGGGAGTCGCGATCAGAAGCAGCTCCCCCACGCCCATCAGAGTCCTCCCTGCTGGACGATCAGGCGCGCCCACCCCAGGGGACTCAGGTCGAGCCCGCCCAGCAGCCCCGCCCCCAGCGCCATGGCGGCCGTGACCAGGGCGGGCAGGACCAGCCGCCAGTCGGCCTCGAGGCCACCCGGGCCTCGTCCCCGGTCGATCCACTCGCTGTCCCTCTCGTCGAACCAGGCCGTCCGGACGATGGGAAGGAAATACGCCGCGTTCAGGAGGCTGCTGGCCAGGAGGACGGCGACCACCCACGG
>DATFJS010000351.1:0-7491 GCA_035269045.1 Longimicrobiales bacterium
TGCTGCGGACGAATTCCCTGACGAGACGTGCGGTCGCGCTCCTGATGGCGGGAGTCGTGTGTGCGGTGTCCACGGGATTCACGCTCCACGATCCCGATTGTGCTCACCACGCGGGCACGCACGTCGAATCCGACGCGGCCCCTCATGCGAGTCCTCACGCGGACGGCTCGCACGCCCGCGCGGGGGGACACGCCGAGGCTCACTCCGACGCCTCGCGCTCCGATTCTGCGCCGACGTCCCATGACTGCTCGTGCGTAGGACTCTGTGCCCTCGCGGGTCAGCTGCCGGGATCGCTGCCGTCCATGCGAGTCGCGATCGACGTGCCACCCATGGTGCCGTCGGCGACCCTCGCGGCCACCGAGTTCGGTGTTCCCGGTCCTCCGGTCCAGCGGCTCCAGCCTCCTTCCACGGGCCCCCCACCCCGGATCTGAAGTCGTCGTCTCGACCGCGAAGACGCGGTCGGACACTCGAATTCGATCCATCTCCGGGGGACCCATGACGTACGTCGTTTTCCATCCCGGGCGCCGGTGCGCGTCCGCAGTTCTCGCGATTCTGCTTCTTTTCCTTCTGGTGCCGGCCACGCGGTCGGCCGCCCAGGAGCACGTCTCGGGGCGTGTCTTCGACGCGGTCGGGCACGTCCCGCTTCCATCCGTCGTCGTGTCGTCGGGCGATGCGCACACCTTCACCGACGAAGCCGGCCGCTTCTCGATCGGCCCGATCGAGGCGGGTGCGACGGTCACATTCCTGCGCGTCGGGTACAGGACGGTCGAGCTGCCGTACGAGGCCGGGATGGGGCCCCTCGAGGTTCATCTCGAGCGAAAGCCCGTGGCCCTGTCGGAGATCGCCGTCGAGGCTCGGGCCGGTGAGATGCTGGCGTCGGGCACCTCGCTGGCGGTGCAACACGCCGATCGGGAACTCATCGAGTCTTCCGGCGGCACCTCCGTGGCCGAGAGTCTGGATCGGCTCGAAGGCGTATCGACGTCGTTCACGGGCGCCTGGGGAACCCGGGTCTCGCTTCGCGGTCTCGCGGGTGAGCGTGTCGCGGTCCTGCTCGACGGGAATCGGGTGAGTCGAGCCTGCACCTACGGCATGGATCAGGGACTCGCGACGGTGGATCCGTCCACCGTGGAACGCGTCGAGATCGTGTCGGGTCCGGGCTCCGCGCTCTACGGGTCCGGTAACGTCGGTGGCGTGATCAACGTGGTGACCCGTCGAGCGCCGCGAGACGGCGGTCTCGGCGCCGAGGTGCGAGTCGGAGGATCGTCCGGAGTTCCCGGGGGGAGCCTGGGGCTTTCGCTCGGGCAATCGTTCGGCGACGTCGTGCTGGATGGGAGCGTGGACGGCGCCAGCTACGCCGACTACCGCAATCCCGAGGGGGACGTCGCGGGGTCGTCGTTCCGTCAGTTGACGGCGGATCTTCGCGCGGACTGGACGCCGGCCTCCTCTCAGCTGTTCTCCCTCAAGGGCCAGTACTACGCCGGTCGGGACATCGGCTGGCCGATGCGAGGTGGAGCCGAGATCCCCGAGGAGACGCGGCGTAGCCTTTCCGCCGACTGGAGCATGCAGCGCACGGGGTCCGTGGAGGGTCTGAGTGCTCGCGCGTTCTTCCAGCGTCTCGATCACCACATGGTGATGTCGATGATCATGCCCGGAATGAACGGGATGACGATGACGAGCCTCACCGACGCGACGTCCTTCTCCGAAACATCCGGGGGGCGGGCCCAGGCCCGACTTCGTCCCGCCGCGGCCGTGCGGGCGGACGTCGGAGTCGAGGTCACGCACCTCCTTGCCGAGGGGACGCGCTGGACCGAGCGGCAGATGGGGATGAACGCTCCGCAGGATCTGGTCTTCCGCACGTGGCCCGGCGTCCGAATCCTCGATGTCGGCGCCTTCGCACAGTCCGGGTGGGACGTGTCCGAGCGCCTGACGCTGAACGCAGGGCTCCGCATGGATCGGGTCCGGAGGGATGCCGACGAGGCTCCCGGGCTGACAGAGTGGATTCCCACCGGAAACCTCGGCTTCCGACTGGCACTGGTGGACGGACTTCATCTCCGAGCGAGCGCGGGGGCAGGGTACCGAACGCCCGATCCGCTCGAACTGTACGGCCTCGGACTCAAGCCGGACGGGTTCGTCTACAGGGGCTCACCCGACCTGGACACGGAGCGCAGCCTGAACACGGAGGCGACGCTCGCGTTCGAGCGTGACCGATTCGACGTGTCGGTGACGGGGTTCCGAAACCGTCTCGACGACCTCGTGGTCCCGGTGCTGGCCGGGGACTCGATCGCCGGGCGGCCGGTTCGGGAGTACCGCGGGCTGGGTGAGTCCACCTTCACCGGACTCTCGAGTGCCCTCTCGGTGCAGGCGGGATCCGGATTCACGCTCGGAGGGTCGGCGACGTGGACCCGTGGCGAAGATCCGGGCACCGGCGACGCGCTCCCGATGGTGCCGCCTCTGGAAGGCGGAGTCACGGTGCGACGGGATGTCGGGACGGTGCTCCGCTGGATGGAAGTCGAGTGGACCGGTGCCGCTCGGCAGGACCGTGTATACGAGCCCGCGGGTGAGCAGCCGACCGAGGGGTGGTCCGTCACCCACGTCCGGGCGGCGTTCGAAGTGGCAGGCACCCGCGTCGTCACGGGTGTGGAGAACGTGTTCGACGAGTTGTACCGCTCACATCTCGATCCGATCAGCCTGTATCGGCCCGGGCGGAACGCGTTCGTGCGGCTCAGCCGGACCTTCTGAGCCGCAGCGGCCGGGGGAACTGGCTTCCAGCCGGCCGTGCCACAACCTTGGGTGAGGGCGACACCCGATCCATCGAGCGTTTTCGGTGGGTCGGGTGTCGTGCACATGTAGACCGGTCGTGGGGGACGCCCGCGTCCGACCGTATCGAATCGGAGCCACACAGATGAATCGCATGGACGTACGACGCTGGCCCCTCGCCATGATGCTCATGGCCCTGGGGCTCCTCGCCTTCCAGCCCGCCGCCGTATCGGCGCAGGACCCGGAGGTGGAGGAAGAGGAAGAAGAGGAGATGACCTGGGAAGACCACCTCCCCGAGAACGCGGAGGTCTCGGTGGGCTTCTTCATCACCTACTTCGGAGAGGACGGCGACCTCTTCTTCGAGATCCCGCAGGAGGCGCTCGGAAAGGAGATGATGGTCTCCGCCATCACGCGTGAGCGCCCCGGCTCCGCGGGATCCGACGCCGGCACCGACATCATCCAGTGGGACGCCCGCGGCGAGAGCCACGTCGTGCTCCGGATGAAGGACTACAGCCAGATCGCCGACGAGGACGACGCCATCTGGCGTGCCGTGTCCGGCATGCGGAAGGGGCCGATCCTCCACACCTTCGAGGTCGAGGCGGTGAGTCCGACCGGCTCGCTGCTCATCGACGCGACCGACCTGTTCCTCTCGACGCAGACCGAGCTCGGCAGCCTCGAGGGCGTGGACGACGACAACAGCTTCATCGAGAAGGTGGTCGCCTTCCCGAGGAACATCGAGATCGACGTCACGCAGACCGGCCGGGACGACGGGGACGTGACCACGGAGCTTCTCCACTGGAGCTTCCTCGCGCTGCCGGAAGACCCGATGATGCCGCGTCTGTGGGATGCCCGCGTCGGGTTCAATTCGAGCGACTACACGGACTACTCGTCGGAGGAGCACGGCGCGGTGGAACGCCGCTTCATCCACCGGCATCGCCTCGAGAAGGCGAACCCGGATGCCGAGATGTCGGATCCGGTCGAGCCCATCGTCTACTGGGTCGACCCGGCGACGCCGGACTGGCTGAAGCCGTACGTCGTGGAGGGCGTGGACGACTGGCAGGAGGCCTTCGAGGCCGCCGGCTTCACGAACGCCATCGTCGGTCGCGTCGCGCCGACACCGGAGGAGGACCCGGACTTCTCGCTGGAGGACCTGCGCCACTCCGTCATCTGGTGGCGTCCGTCCCCGGTGGCGAACGCGAATGGCGGCCAGCGCGTCGACCCGCGCACGGGCGAGATCATCCGCGGACGGGTGCAGATGTACCACAACGTCATGAACCTCGTGCGGAACTGGTACTTCACGCAGGTCGGCCCGCTGGACGAGCGTGCGCAGTCGCTGCCGTTGCCCGACTCCCTCATGGGTGAGCTGGTCCAGTACGTCGTCGCCCACGAGATCGGGCACGCGATCGGCTTCCCGCACAACATGAAGGCGAGCGCGATGTACCCGGCGGATTCGATCCGCAGCGTCAGCTTCGTCGAGCGGATGGGTGGCCAGCATGTCGCCACGCTGATGGACTACTCGCGCTTCAACTACGTGGCACAGCCGGAAGACGACATGCCGGTGGAGTACCTGATCCCGAGCATCGGACCGTACGACGAGTTCGCCGTGAAGTGGGGCTACGCCCCGATCCCGGGTGCGGACACGCCCGAAGACGAGCTCGAGACGCTCAACGAGTGGGCGCGTGAGCAGGACCAGGTCCCGTGGTACCGGTTCACCACGAGTGGGGCCCCCGACCCCGAGGCCAATACGGAGGCCGTCGGCGACGAGGATGCGGTGCAGTCGTCGGAGCTCGGGCTTCGCAACCTGCGGCGTGTGAAGAACATGCTGCTCGACGTGGCGGAGGAGGAGGGCGAGAGCTACGACCTCCTCGACGAGCTGTACGGCAACGTCGTGAGCCAGTGGGGCCGCTACAACGGGCACGTGACCGCGATCGTCGGAGGAACCTACACCCAGGAGAAGTACGGAACGGGTGAGCGCTTCGACCCGGTCGAGTTCGAACGGCAGCGTGAGGCCGTCCAGTTCCTGAACGACAACGTCTTCACCGTTCCGGAGTGGATTCTCGACGAGGAGATCCTGCGGCGGATCGAGCCCGCGGGTGCGGTCGACCGAATCAACGGCCAGCAGATGCGCGTGCTCGGCTCGCTGATGAACGGCAACCGTCTCAACCGGTTGATCGAGCACAAGGCGATCGACAACGGCAACGGATACGGGGTCGAGGACCTGATGGCCGATCTCCGGGACGGGATCTGGGACGACTTCACCGGCTCCGGCTCGGTGCGTGTGGACGTCTACCGCAGGAATCTGCAGCGGGGGAAGGTCGAGTACATCCGCGGCCTTCTGCATCCGGAGGGCGAGGACGCCGAGCCGCTGATGAGCGACGTCCGGCCGGTGCTGCGTGGTGAGCTTCGCTGGCTGGCGGAGGCGCTCGACGCCGCCCTGCCGCGCGCGGACGACGAGATCACGCGCCTCCACATTCAGGACCTCCGGGAAGAGGTGGAGGGGGCGCTCGGAAACGACTGAGCGGGACGCACGCGGGGGATCCGTCCCGCGGATGAAGATGAAAACGCCCGTCCCGGTCTCGGCCGGGGCGGGCGTTTCGTCGTGCGGGGTCGAGCGCGTTCGTCGGCCGGCGTTCGTCGGCCGACGGTCGTCCGTGATGGAGCCGGTCGGCTCGGCCGGTGTCAGTCGGTCACGAGGGTCGCGTCCATGGTGATTTCCGCGTCCAGCAGCTTGCTCACGGGGCAGCCCGCCTTCGCGGCGTTGGCCGCCTCCTCGAAATCCGCCGGGTCGAGTCCCGACACCTCCACGCGCGTGGTCAGATGCACCCTGGTGATGGCGAATCCGTCGTCGACCTGCTCCAGTGTCACGTCGGCCTTCGTGTCGATCCTCTCCGGCGTCACGTCGTGCTCACCGAGGATCATCGACAGCGCCATGGAGAAGCAGCCCGCGTGCGCCGCCCCGATCAGCTCCTCGGGGTTGGTACCTCTCTCATCCTCGAACCGGGTGCCGAAGGAGTAGGGCGTATCGGACAGGGCTCCGCTCTCGGAGCTGAGTTCTCCACGGCCGTCCTTCAGACTTCCGTACCAGACGGCGGATGCGTTGCGCTTCATGTAGTCCTCTCTGAGTTCGAGTCGATCAATCGCCCACTTCGATACTCGGGTGAACGCGGGGCGTTTCGTCGGAACGGAGGGCCGCGCGACCATGGGGCGGGAAAATGCAGCCGGAGATCATGGCGCGGGCACGCCCCGGTTTGCGGGCCCGCGTCGGCGGCCAGAGAATGCGGGAGCATGAACGCAGACCCCCGACCACGGAACGGTACGGGGGCAGAGGCAAAGAAGTAGACAGGGTTCAACTCTACCGCCGGGAGGCACCAGATGCTGACGCACGATCGACTCTCAGACCTGTACGAGAACGCACGCAGCCGCCACGTACTCAGCGTCTACATCGATGGTGAACAGCGGGACCCCGCGGAACGCCGGGTCTGGCGCACGCGTCTCGAGCGTGCGCTGTCCGAGTGCCGCTCCAACGTGGAGAGCAACGGGCGCGCCGAACTCTCCGACTTCGACACCGCACGCGACCGCCTCATGGAGCGGCTTCGCGACTACAGCAACTTCATGCCCGAGCGTGGCTGGGTCGGGTTCGCCACGACGGACGATGTCGTCTATGCCGACACCGTCCCGGTCCCCATGCCCGACCTGGTGGTGTGGGAGGAGGGCCTGCGCGTGGCGCCGTACGTGAGGGCGCTCAAGCAGGAGCGACCGGTGGTGCTCGCGCTGGCCGATCGGCACCACGCAAAGGTGCTGGTCTATCGCGAGGGGGACATCGAGGAGGTCGAGGAATTCACGGCGGGTGCGGAGATCGACGACCTCTCCGACACGCAGACCGCGCGTCGGTCGGCGGAACGCTCGGGGACGCGCGGCAATGCGACCGACGATGCCCAGCGTCAGGTCGAGTTGAAGGCCGAGGCGCTTCTCGACCGCACCGTGGGTCGTGTGGCCGAACTGGCCGGGGCGCACGGACTCGTCGTGATCGGGGGCACGCGGGAGACCGGAAAGCGGCTGCTCCACACGCTCCCGAACGGCCTCGAGACGCGAACCATGGAAGTCGGAAGCCTGCATCTGGACATGAGCCGCGCCGAGCTGAAAACGCACGCCGAGGGCGCCGCGAGCGAGATCACCCAGCGGCTGCAGGACGAGCTGGTCGACCGGGTGCTGGATCAGGCGCGGTCCGGTGGCAAGGGGGTCCTCGGGGACGAGGATACGGCCGCGGCCCTGCTCGAACGGAAGGTCGACACGCTCGTCCTGACACGGAATTTTCTCTCCGAGCACCCGGATCGGTCCGATCACATGGTCGGGACCGCCTTCGAGCAGCGCGCGGATGTCGAGGAGGTCTCGGGTCCGGGTGCCGAGCGTCTCGACGAAGAGGCGGGCGGCGTCGGCGCGCTTCTGCGCTGGTAGTCGACCGGCGGCGTCCTGGCCGGCCGTAGCGCTCAGTTCAGCGCTCGCGTGGGGCGGCGAAAGCGCGCTCCAGGCCGGCCCAGACGCTCCGATCCGCGTACGCGAGCGGGAAGACGGCGACGCCGCCGAGACCCTCCTCGCGGACGAATTCGTACTTGGCGCGCAGGCTGACCGCGTCGTCGAACCAGCCCTGCCGCCAGCCCTCGTCGTCCCGCCACGCGTACCAGGGCGACGCGCTGGCGGAGTCTCGTCGGAGGCCATGTTCGGCGACCCGGTCGA
>DATFJS010000352.1:0-11084 GCA_035269045.1 Longimicrobiales bacterium
TCTGGTCGCCGCGGATGAGAACCGCCCCGTCGTGGAGCGGCGAGTAGGGCGTGAAGATCGTCGTCAGCATGTCGGCCGAGACCCGCGCGTCGACCGCGCTGCCGGTGTCGGCGTACTCATCGAGGCCCACCTCCTGCTCCACGGCGATGATCGCGCCGATCTTGGACCTCGACAGTCGCTCGACCGCGTCCGCGATCTCGTCGGCGACCTGGCTCTCCTCGAGCGAGGAGAAGATGCGTACCATCCGGCTCTGGCCGATCCGGGCGAGGGCCGACCGGAGTTCGGGCTGGAAGACGACGAGCGCCAGGATCACCCCGTACTGGAAGACGGTCTCGAGCAGATACCGGATCAGGTCGAGCCCGAAGAGCTGCGCGACCAGATACGTGCCGCCCAGGACGAAGAGGCCGAGCAGGATCTGCATGGCCCTGGTCTGCTGTACCAGCAGGAAGACGCGGTACAGGATCACCGCGACCAGCAGGATCTCGAAGAGGTCCAGCCAGCCGGGACGGAGCAGCGCGAGATCGTCCAGCACGTTCACGCCGGGGGGCCGCTCCGTCTATGCATGGTCGAGGGTGCGGGGAGAGGAGTGGGGATCAGTCGCCCGTCGCCGGGTGCGGAGGCGGCATCAGACCACCCTCGGGGCGAGGAGCCGGGCGTGCCGGCGGACGCTCTTCGTCGTCGTTGGACGCCTCGAGCAGCGGCTCGGCCGCCACCTCCGGCGGCGGCAGCGCCTTCCCCTCGCTCAGGAGCCTGAGGTCCTCCTGGTCGATCGTCTCCCGCTCCAGAAGCGCCTGCGCGATCGACTCGAGAAGGTCCTCGTGCTGTTCCAGTACGCGCTGCGCGGACGCGTGGGCCTCGTCGAGGAGTCGCTTGACCTCCTGGTCCACCTGCTGCGCGGTGTGTTCCGACACCTGTCGCCGGTGGCCGAGCTCTCGACCCAGGAAGACCTCCTGCTCGGAGTCGCCGACCGCCATGAGCCCGATCACCTCGCTCATGCCGAAGGAGGTGACCATGCGACGCGCCATCGACGTCGCCCGCTCAATGTCGTTTCCGGCACCCGTGGTGACCTCGTCCACGCCGAAGATCATCTCCTCCGCCACGCGCCCGCCGAACAGCATGATCAGCTGCCCCTCGAGCCACTTCTTCGTGTAGGAGTGCCGATCCTCCTCCGGCAGCGACGAGGTCAGTCCGAGCGCGCGACCGCGGGGCACGATCGTCACCTTGTGAACCGGATCCAGACCCTCGACGCGCAGCCCGATCACGGCGTGGCCGGCCTCGTGGTACGCGGTGAGCTCACGCTCCCGCTCGGTGAGCACCAGCGACCGGCGCTCGGTTCCCAGCATCACCTTGTCCTTCGCCTGCTCGAAGTCCTCCATCGACACCTTGTCGGCGTTCGACCGGGCGGCGAGCAGAGCGGCTTCGTTGCAGATGTTGGCGAGGTCCGCACCAGACAGTCCCGGCGTTCCGCGCGCGATGACCGCCAGATCGACGTCGGCCGCGAGCGGGAGCTTCTTGCCGTGCACCTTCAGGATGGCCTCGCGACCCTTCACGTCGGGCGCGTCCACCACGACCTGCCGGTCGAAGCGGCCCGGGCGCAGGAGGGCGGGATCGAGCACGTCGGGGCGGTTCGTCGCCGCGAGCAGGATCACCCCCTCGTTCGACTCGAACCCGTCCATCTCGACCAGGAGCGCGTTCAACGTCTGCTCGCGCTCGTCGTGACCGCCCCCGAGTCCGGCGCCGCGATGCCGCCCCACCGCGTCGATCTCGTCGACGAAGATGATGCACGGGGCGTGGGCCTTGCCCTGCTCGAAGAGATCACGAACACGCGACGCACCGACCCCGACGAACATCTCGACGAAATCGGAGCCCGACATCTGGAAGAACGGACGACCCGCCTCGCCGGCGACCGCCTTCGCGAGCAGTGTCTTTCCGGTCCCCGGGGGTCCGACCAGCAGCACGCCCTTCGGCAGGCGCCCACCCAGGCGGGCGAACTTCTGCGGATCCTTCAGGAACTCGATGATCTCCTGGAGTTCCTCCTTCGCCTCGTCGGCTCCCGCCACATCCTGGAAGGAGACCTTCGGGGTGTCGGGCGAAATGAGCTTGGCCTTGGAGCGGCCGAACTGGAACGCCCGGTTCCCCCCGCCCTGCATCGAGCGGAAGATCCAGAACCAGAAGACGAGGATGAGAAGCCACGGAAGCGCGCCGAGCAGAATGGTACCCCACCCCGTCTGCGCCTCCTCGGCGTCCACGACGACGCCCTGTTCGCGGAGCCGCTGTGCGAGGTCCGAATCCGCCGCGAAGGGGGCGAGGGCCTGGAACTGGGTGACCGACTGGCCATCGATCTGGGCCTCGTTGCGGAGTTCGCCACGCAGCGTCCGCGCTCCCACCACGGTGACCGAGAAGACGTTGTTGCCGTCGAGCTGCTCCTCGAACTCCGTCCAGGAGACCTCGGCGTACTCGGTCTCGGCCCCACGAAGGAACTGGATGGCCAGCACCGACATGAGGATGATGAGTGCCCACAGAGCCAGGTTCTTCGAACCCTTCGTGAGTCGATCGTTTTCTTGGGGGTCCTGCTCAGCCATGGGCGTCTCGCTCGGGGTCTCTACCCGTCGTCGGTCCGAAGCACACCGATGTACGGGAGATTCCGGAACTGTTCAGCATAGTCGAGGCCATATCCCACCAGAAACTCCGACGGTGCGTCGAACCCGACCCACTTCACCGGAGGATCCAGCGTCGCGAGACGCTTGTGCAGGAGCGCGCACACTTCGAGCTGCGCGGGCTTCCGAGCCTCGAACATCGGCAGCAGACGCGTCAGCGTAGTTCCGCTGTCGATGATGTCTTCAACGATAACCACGAAACGCCCTTCGAGAGGCGTGTCCGGCTCGTACTTCAGCGTAACCTCACCGCTCGAAACCGTTCCCGCGTGATAGCTCGCGGCGACCATGAAGTCGACGCGGACCGGTCGTGGGATCGCGCGAGCGAGGTCCGCGAGGAAGGGCAGCGAACCCTTCAGCATGCCGATGAGGACGAGGTCCAGGTCGGCGGGGACGGCGTCGGTGATCTCCCGACCGAGCTCTGCGATGCGGGCCTCGATCTCGTCCGCGGAGAAGACGATGCGGTCGATGACGTGAGAGCCGGTGCGGGGATCGGTGATGGTCATTCCTCGACGTCCAGACGAAGGTGCAGGGTCACGGGGGTGGCGCTCGACCCCTCGATCGTACGGTCGAGACGTGCCGCACCCAACCCCTCGGCGGCCAGAACCGTGCCCTCGCGATCCGCCAGCACCCATCGGCGCGTGCGGTCGCGCCGCGGCACGCGGGCCTCGGCCCACACCTTCGCCACCGGCGTCGTCCCGAACGACCGCGTGATCCGGTCGCCGGGCCGCCACGCCCGAAGCGTCAGCGGAAAGCGGGATCGCGGGACGTGGAGTCGGAGGCTGGCGGGTTCATCGCCCGGTGCTTCCACCTCCCCCACGGCCCACCTGACCACCCGCTCCCTGCCCCCGAGCCAGACGCTGCCCGACGTCCGGGCCCCCGGAGAGCCCGAGCCGGCGGCCGGCGGGGTGAACTCGATCCGCTCCCTGCGATCCGAAGGTGCGTCGGCGCCGGCGGGTGAGAAGAGGCGCCATCGATCGAACTCCCGCTCGAAACGGAGACCGCCCGGGAGATCCACGCCCCGGCCGCTCTGGCTGTCGGGCGGGAGGTCCAGCACCGCGAGCGTGGCGGCCTCCGACAGGGCGACTCCCGCCCGATCCGCCAGATGGCGGACCAGAGCTCGGCGCAGCGGCCGTTCGGACTCCGCCCAGAGGTGAGCGGGAATCCCGTCCGAGGCCCGGGGCGCGTGCGACTCCGAGTCGTCCGCCCGGCTCAGCGCGAACTCCGCCAGCGCGTCTGCCTCGTCCGAGGCGCGGGCGGCGTTGCGGGCCAGCCGGAGAAGCGCTTCCGCGGCACCCGGCACGATGTCGGCCAGCAGGGGCATCACCTCGTTCCGGATCCGGTTCCTCGTCGCGACGGGTTCGTCGTTCGACGGGTCGGGCAGGACGGGAAGGTCGTGCTGCACCGCGTATCGCTGAAGGTCGGCGCGCCAGACCGGGCGAGGGAGCAGGAGGAAGGGACGCCGCACCCGCCCGCGTCGCGCCGGGATACCGGTCAGGCCTGCGATCCCCGTGCCGCGAAGCGCCCTGAAGAGCACCGTCTCCGCCTGGTCGTCGGCGTGATGGGCGGTCCAGATCTCCTCGGCCGCGAGTTCGTCGGCCACCCCCGCCAGCCACGCGTATCGCAGCCCCCGTGCTTCCTCCTCCGATTCCGGAGCCGCAGCGAGGCGGTGGGACCGGACGTCGACGCCCCACGCCTCCGCTGTCCGGACGAGCACGGCCGCGGCGGCCGCGGAGTCCGGGCGCATCGCGTGGTCGAGATGCGCGACGACGACGCGTGGGTCCCCGACCGCAGCCGCCACCCGGGCGTCGTGGAGGAGGAGGTGGAGGAGGACGCTGGAATCCACCCCCCCCGACCACGCGAGCACGATCGTGCCGGGCGTGGCCGCCTTCGGTCCGGGATCGACCTCCCGTCGCCCTTCCTGCGGCTCGACGAGCGACGCCGCGAGTGCGTCCGCGAGTTCGGCTCCGAGATCACGCGCCGCGACCCCGTCGCCCGCGACCGCATCCCGCACGCCGTTCCGGGCCGACCCCGAATCCGGCGTCATGCGCTCGACGGGGCGGTCCCGCCCACGACGGGCGCGGCCGCGTCGTCCCGGGCGGCAGGCGGGAGAGGACGTCCCGTGCGTCGGTGAAGCACGTCGGCCAGGATATCCGGTCGGTCGGTCTGGATCGCGTCCACGCCGATGTCGAGAAGTCGATCCATCTCCTCCGCCTCGTCGATCGTCCATGCGTGGACCGGGACGTTGCGCCGGTGCGCCTCGCGTACGAGGGCTTCGGTCAGGATCGGGCGTACCCGGCCGGCAACGGGCCAGCGCGGCGGGATCTGGAGGACGTCGGTCGCCGGGGTCGCCGAGAGCCACGGCACGCGAGTCAGCAGCATGAAGCCCGCGATCTGTCGCCGTGACGCGCCGACCGGGCCCGTCCAGTCGGACCGGACGTGCACGCGGTTGCGTTCGTGCTCGGCCGCCAGAAGCACGCGGTGCTCGGCGTTGCAGGCGCGAACGACATCCACCATCGGCCCGGCGACGTCGCGCACCTTGGTTTCGACGTTGAGTCGTGTATCCGGGAGCCGTTCGAGCACCTCCCGCAGGAGGGGCAGGCCGACGCCCCGCCCCGCGAACCTCCGCTCTCCGTGGACGCTCTCCCAGCGAGCCCCCGCATCGAGGTCGCGCAGTTCGCCCCAGGTCAGGTCGGCGACCGCGCCCGATCCGTCCGTGGTCCGATCGACGGTCGGGTCGTGGATGACCACGACCTCGCCGTCGCGGGAGAGATGCACGTCGAGTTCGAGCATGTCGGCGCCCCAGCGCTGGACGGCCGAGACGAACGCCTCGAGGGTGTTCTCCGGCGCGAGAGCCGCCCCACCGCGATGCGCCACGAGGAGCGGTGCGCCGGCCAGATAGGGATGACCCGGCCGCTGCCGAGGTCGTCCGATCACGCCTCGGTCAGCCCGCGCGCTCCAGCGCGGCGACGTCCCCGGCGTCCAGGCCGTGGAAGCGGTGGAGCACCAGGTCGATCAGGCGATCCGTGGCGAGGCGCTCTGCCTCGAGCTGCTCCGCACTGTCCGGGTCCCGCGCCAGCTGCTCGTCGATTTCGAGGAGGCGCCCCGCGAGGAAGCGCAGAAGGTCTTCCACGACCTCGGGCCTCGGTTCGGCGGGCGCTAGGGCGTCCGGGTTCGCCTCCGTCAGCAGGAGCCCCCGCACGAAGGCGAGCAGCCCGGGGAACATGAGTTCGTGGAGGGGCTCGCCCACGTCGGTGGCCTCCTCCTCCATGAGGTTCTCCCACTCCAGCTCGTTCCAGTACAGGTCACGAGCTTCGGAGAGGAGGTGCTCCCTGCTCTCCTCCGGAAGCGTGGAGGGGTGCCCTTCCGGACGCTCGAGTGGGCGGCCAAGGGCACGGGCGAGCCGGCTACGGCGGCCGTCGAGGAGGGTGGCGACGCGATCGTTCATCGTTGGGTGAATCGAGGGGAACGGGCCGGAGAAGATGCGGATATCGGGCCGCGGACGAAAGGTGTCGCGTCCACCTCGGTCCACCCCGTGGCGCCGTCGCGGAGCCTGTGGCACCTTGGGAGCGACCCGCATCCGGAGGCCGACCTGTCCCAGCATCCACCGTTCGACCGCCGATCCGTCACCCGGCCTGCCGCCGGAACGACCACCGGGTGGGAGCAGGCGCTGGATGCGCGCCTCGTGGGGCGGGACTGGCGTCCGCGAGCCCTGCTCGTGCCGATCCTGGCATGGTTCGCATGGTCGCACACGGTGGATCCGGACTTCCGCGGCATCTACGCGGGCATCAACCTCGCGATCCACGAAGCGGGCCACCTCTTCCTCAGCTGGTTCGGATCGTCGCTGGTCATGGTGGCCGGCGGGACACTCTTCGAGGTGGGGATTCCCGCCCTCATCGCCGTATACTTCTGGCGACACGGGGACGTGGCAGGCACCCTGGTCGGTGTCTTCTGGGTGGGCACGGCCCTGCTGTCCGTCGCCCCGTACATGGCCGACGCGCGAGCCCAGGCACTCCCGCTCGTCAGCGTGGGACCGGGGCCGGTCGACCACGACTGGTACCGTCTGCTCGAAGCGACCGGTCTTCTCCGGCATGATCGCGCGCTGGCACGGATGACCCGGTTCTTCGGCCTCGTCGTCGTCTGGGGGGCCGTCGTCGGGCTGATCGCCGCGCTCTCGAGAATGCGGCGGCTGAACGACGAAACGGCGACCGATCGGGAGGATCGGCCGCCGTTCGGTCCGGCGTGACGGCAGACGTTCGGGCCGTCGGATATCGAAAGTGCCGGAGGAGGGACTTGAACCCCCGACACGCGGATTATGATTCCGCTGCTCTAACCAGCTGAGCTACTCCGGCGAGGGACGGAAAAGCTCGACTCAGGCGAGTCGGGTGTCAAGATGAACGAACCGGCGGCGAACACCGTATCTTCACTGAGTAGCCAGCCGTTCCCGAGACCCCGAGGACATCCATGGATCCCCTCACGATCCTGATCGCGATCGCCGCCGTCGGAACCGTCGCCATCCTGAGTTCGCTCCGCATCCTCTTCGAGTATCAGCGGGGCGTGATCTTCCGCCTCGGAAAACTGGTCGCGGCGCGCGGTCCGGGCCTGATCTTCCTGCTTCCCTTCGGGATCGAGCGAATGCGGAAGATGGATCTCCGGATCATCGCGCTCGACATCCACCCACAGGACACGATCACCAAGGACAACGTTTCGGTCACCGTGAACGCGGTGGTCTACTTCCGCGTGGCGGATCCGACGAAGGCGGTCGTGGAGATCGAGGACTACTACTTCGCCACGAGTCAGCTCGCCCAGACGACGCTGCGCTCCGTGATCGGTCAGTCCGAACTCGACGAGCTGCTCGCCGAGCGGGACAGGATCAACGACATCGTCCGCACGATCATCGACCAGGGCACCGATCCGTGGGGAATCGAGGTGACCGCCGTCGAGGTCAAGGACATCGGCCTGCCGACCGAGATGAAGCGCGCGATGGCTCGACAGGCGGAAGCCGAGCGCGAGCGGCGCGCGAAGGTCATCAGTGCCGAAGGTGAGTATCAGGCGTCTCGTCGCCTGTCACAGGCGGCCAAGGTGCTCGAGACCTATCCCGCCGCCCTGCAGCTCAGGTTCCTGCAGACCGTCGTCGAGATCGCTGCGGAGAACAACTCGACCACGCTGTTCCCGATCCCGATCGACATGTTCAAGCCGTTCGCGAAGAAGGCCGGTGGCGGCGGGCTGTCCTCGGACGACGAACTGGATCCGAAGGAACTTCCCGACGCGCCGATGGCCCTCCCGGCCGGTGCCACGGAGATGCTCGAGGGGCTCGGCGTGGATGTCGAGGCGGCACTGAATTCGCTGCCCGAGGGTGCGTCGCGGACCGAAATGGTGGAAGTCGCCAGGCGCGCACTCGGACTCGGCGCCGGGACGGCGTCGGCCAGCTACGACAGCGGTGCAGCCGAGGAGTCCGACGAGGGCTGACGGGACGCACGGGTCGGCCGCGAGGCCGGCCCGCCCGCCGTGGGCAGCGCCCTCGTCAGGGAGCCTGCCGTCGTCACCCCGGTCCGTCGGTCTCGCCCGAATCGTCGGCGACGGGCTCCTCGGAATTCGGCGCGGGCAGAGCGCCGCCACGGTCGATGCGGTAGAACCGCTCGCCGTCCCTGATCATCCCGAACTCCTCGCGCGCCAGCCGCTCGAGGACGAGCGGGTCGTTCTCGAGGACGTCGGCGCGGGCACGGAGCGAATCGTTCTCGGCGCGCAGCCGCTCGAGTTCGGCCGTGGCGGCGTCCAGCTCTCCTCCGGCGGTGTGCACCTCGAACATCGAGAAGCGGCCACCGAAGACGGCGTAGTAGACGCTGAGCAGCAGCAGCCCCGGAAGCAGGATCCGCGTCAGTCGTCCCATACCGAGTCTCCGGGGTAGCGCGCCTCGTCACCGAGCGACTCCTCGATGCGAAGCAGCTGATTGTACTTGGCCACCCGGTCCGTCCGGGAGGCGCTGCCGGTCTTAATCTGCCCTGCCGCGGTCGCGACGGCCAGATCCGCGATGAATGTGTCCTCGGTCTCGCCCGAACGGTGAGAGATCACCGACCGGTAGCCGGCCTCGCCCGCCATCCCGATCGCGTCCAGTGTTTCCGTCAGCGTTCCGATCTGGTTGACCTTGATCAGGATCGCGTTCGCGGTGTCGGTTTCGATGCCACGGGCGAGGCGTTCCGTGTTGGTGACGAAGAGGTCGTCACCGACGATCTGCACCTCGTCGCCGATCGCCTCGGTGAGCGACTTCCAGCCATTCCAGTCGTTCTCGTCGAGGGGGTCCTCGATGGAGCGGATCGGGTACTTCCGGATCCATTCGGACCAGAACTCGATCATCCCCTCGGGGTCCCTCCGCTCGCCGCTCGACCAGTGGAAGTTGTACCACCCGTCCGTGAACATCTCGGTGGCGGCGGCATCGATCGCGAGCACGACGTCCTCGCCGGGTCGATATCCCGCCTGCTCGATGGCGGACAGCACCGCCTCGGCCGCCTCCTCGTTGCTGCCGACATCGGGGGCGAATCCGCCCTCGTCCCCTACCGCCGTGGAGCGACCCTGCTTCGTCAGCACCGCGTGGAGCGCGTGGAAGATCTCCGTGCCGCACCGCAGCGCCTCGGAGAAGGAGTCGAAGTTCACGGGCATGATCATGAACTCCTGGAGGTCGACGTTGTTGGAGGCGTGTGCCCCGCCGTTCAGGATGTTCATCATCGGGACGGGCAGGACGCCGCTGTCCGCACCCGCCGGCGCGAGGTGTCGCCAGAGCGGGCGGCCGTGTCGTGCGGCGGATGCCCGCGCGACCGCCATCGACACGGCGAGGATGGCGTTCGCGCCGAGCCGGCCCTTGTTGGATGTTCCGTCGAGCTCGATCAGCCGCCCGTCGATCTCCGCCTGCGACTCGCGGGCGGAGCCCACGAGAGCGTCACGGATCTCTCCGTTGACGTTGCCGACCGCCATCCGGACACCCTTGCCCCGGAAGCGGCCCCGGTCGCCGTCGCGGAGTTCCACCGCCTCGTGGGCACCCGTGGAGGCACCGCTCGGCACCGCCGCGCGACCTCGGTATCCACCCTCGAGCTCGACCTCCGCCTCGACCGTCGGGTTGCCCCGCGAGTCCAGAATCTCCCGTGCACGCACGTCAACGATCTTCGACACCGTGTTCCTCTCGTCCTTCGATGGTTGGTTGTCCGCCCCCGAGCGCCCGTACGGCCTCGTGAGCCTTCGTGACGAGGACGTCCCGGTCGTCCACCGTCAGATCCTCCACCGGAATCGGCTCTCCGATCCGGATCGTCATCTCTCCGGGATGCACCAGGATGCTCCCCTTCTTCATGATCTTCCGACTGCCGATCACGGCGACCGGCACCACCGGCACCCCGAGCTGGAGGGCGAGCATGAAGGCGCCCTTCTTGAACGGCTTGAGGCGTCCATCGGCCGAGCGCGTCCCCTCGGGGAACATGACGATGACGCCACCGTCTTCCTCGAGGACCTCGCCCGCCCGTTCGAGCGACCGGATCGCCTTCCTGCGGTCGGTCCGATCGATCGGAATGTGACCGGACGCGAGCCATGCGGGACCGAAGAAGGGGATCTTCACGATCTCCTTCTTGCCCACGAAACGGGCGTCGACCGGGAGGTTCGAGACCAGCGCGAACACGTCGTACCACGAGACGTGGTTGCAGACCAGGACCGCCGGCTCGACGAGATTGTCGAGGCCCTCCATCCGGACGCGTACGCCCCCGGCCCGCAGAAGCGAGTCGGTCCACGACCGGGGGAGGTCGACCAGCCTCGGGTCGCGGTCCAGCCGCGTCCTCCGCGCGACCCAGACGATCCGGATCCCGTGCCACACGGTGGACGCGATGGCCACGGGAATCAGCCGGACCATGTTCAGCAGCGTCCGGATCATCGTATCGGGCGCCTCACGACATGGACTCGCCTGACGGGACGGATCCGCCGCGCGAGGCCCAGTGGCCGAAGCCCCCCTCGAGCGGACGCACGGTGCCGTCTTCGCTTTCGAGGACCGCCCCTTCGCCCTGCTCCACCCGCCCGATGCGGGTGAGCCGCATCCCCGTCGCCGCCGAGACGGCCGCCTCGAGGCCGTCCGCCTCGGGCGCCGACATCAGAAGTTCGTAGTCCTCGCCACCCCCGAGCGCCAACGCCAGCGCCGCCTCCCGGCCCCGCCCCCGGGCCACGCACGCGGCGATCGGGATGCGTGCCGCCTCGACGACGATGCGCACGCCGGAGGCTCTGGCGAGATGCCGGGCGTCCGCCGCGACACCGTCGGATACGTCGATGGCGGCCGTGGGCGAGAGGTGTGCATGGAGCGCGTCCAGCGGAGCGAAGTGCGGGACCGGACGGAGGAAACGCTCCAGCGCCTCCTCGTCGGGCTCCCCCCCCTCGCTCCAGGTCTCGACGGCCGCGGCGGCC
>DATFJS010000353.1:0-3407 GCA_035269045.1 Longimicrobiales bacterium
GCTCGCCTGGGACACGCTGGGCACGCTGCCCGTCGCCAGCTTCTGAGCCGACGAAGCCCTCAGACCGCGCAGCGCACCTCGAGCACCACGCGTCTCCAGCTCGGCGCCTCGGAGCCGTGGACCCGCAGGGCGCGGGCGCGAACCGCCCCACCCTGCTGAAGCCACGGCCACAGCCAGGAGGAGATCTCGGGCGGGAGATGGCCGATGGGGTCGCCGTCCCGATGATGAACCCACACGCCCGGCTGCCGGGTGCCGGGGGGATCCGCGATCAGCAGCATGTCTTCCCCGTCCTCGATCCGCTCCACGTGGCGCTCGCGATCGGCGAAGGCGATGCCGTGGACGGTGGTACGAAACTCCGAAGGCTTTCCCAGGGGGAACGGGGGCATGCAGGCGTGGGCGTGAGGGTTCGCAGTGGGCCGAGCCTCCTCTAACTTACGGGTTGCGCATACCGGAGAAAACAGAGGAATCCCTTGGACCCGATCTACCTGGACTACGCGGCCACGACCCCCATGCGGGACGAGGTTCTGGAGGCGATGGCCCCTTACCACCGTACCGCGTTCGGGAACCCGTCGTCGTCGCATCGGTGGGGACGCGAGGCACGGGCGGCTCTCGAGCGGGCGCGCGGACGCATCGCCGACGCACTCGGCGCTCGCCGACGCGAGATCGTGTTCGTGCGGGGTGGGACCGAGTCGGACAATCTCGCGCTGTTCGGGCGTGCCGACGCCACCCGCAGGGCGCGAGAAACACCCTGCGTGGTGGTCTCGGCGATCGAGCACAAGGCGGTTCTCGACGCGGCGCACGCCATCGAGGCGGAGGGGGGTCGTGCCATCATCCTCCCGGTCGATCGCGCCGGTACGGTCCAGCTGGATCGGCTCGACGCGGCGCTGGAGGACGCACCCTGCGTGGTCTCGGTGATGTGGGTCAACAACGAGGTCGGGGTGGTTCAGCCCATGCGCGACATCGTCGCCCGGTGCGCCGCCCACGAGGTCGTGGTCCATTCGGACGGCGTGCAGGCGCTCGGCAAGATCCCGGTCCGGCTCGACGAGGTGCGCATCGATCTCCTCTCCCTCACGGGACACAAGATCTACGGACCGAAGAGCGCAGGCATACTCTTCGTGCGCGAGGGCACCGACCTCCATGCCCGACTCCATGGCGGTGGCCAGGAGGCCGGGCTCCGACCCGGCACCCAGGACGTCGCCGGCGCGGTCGGCCTGGCGGAAGCGGTGTGCCTGGCGGTGGCAGAGCAGGAGACCGCCTCGACCCGGTACGCCGAGCTGCGGACGCGCCTCCTGACCCGGCTGCGCCGCGATCTGCCCGATCTCCGGGAGCATGCCGAAGGTGGGCGGACCGCCGGTCACATCCTCTCGATGGGGATCCCCGACGTGGATCCCGAGATGCTCATGATCTCCATGGACATGGAGGGTGTGGCGGTGTCGGGCGGGTCGGCCTGTCAGACGGGTTCGAACTCGGTGAGCCACGTTCTGGACGCGATGTATGGCGACGACGTGCACCCGGCCGTGATCCGGTACTCCTTCGGCCGCGAGACGACGGACGAGCAGATCGACGCCGCGGCCGCGGCCACGGTGCGCGTCGTCGGACGCCTCCGCGGGTCCACCGTACCCGCATGACGACCCCGATGGCCGGGCGCCGTATTCTCGCCGCGATGTCCGGGGGCGTGGATTCCTCCGTCGCCGCCGCGCTTCTTGTCGAGCGGGGATTCGAGGTCGTGGGTGCCACGATGAAGACCTTCTGCTACTCCGGCGAGGGCAGCCACGCGAAGAGCTGCTGCGGGCTCGACGGCATCATCGACGCCCAGCTGGTCGCGGAGCGGCTGGGGATCCCGCACTACGTCTTCGACGTCGAGGATCAGTTCACCCGCGACGTGATCGACGACTTCGTGTCCGAGTACGTACGTGGGCGCACACCGAATCCCTGCGTCCGCTGCAACTCGCACACGAAATTCGGCGACCTGCTTCAGCGCGCGGCGGAACTGGGGTGCGACGGCATCGCCACCGGACACTACGTCCGGATCGAGCACGGCCCCGACGGGTCGAGACTCCTGCGCGGCATGGACCACGCCAAGGATCAGGCCTACTTCCTGTGGGGGCTGGATCCGGAGGTGCTGCCCCGCCTCCACTTCCCCCTCGGCGAACTCACCAAGCCGGAGGTGCGTGAGCGGGCCCGGGCGCTGGAGCTGGTCACGGCCGACAAGCCGGAGTCGCAGGAGATCTGCTTCGTTCCCACCGGAGACTACCGCGACCTCCTCGAGAAGCGACTCGAGACCCGACATCCCGCCCTCGAGCCCGGACCGATCGTGGACGAGGCCGGCGCGGTGCTGGGCGAGCACGACGGGTACGCGGGCTTCACGATCGGACAGCGGCGCGGACTCGGCGGCGGGTTCACCCGACCGATGTTCGTGCTGGAGATCCGCCCGGACACGCGCGAGGTCGTGGTCGGACCCCGGGAAGCTCTCGAAATGACCGCCATCCGGGTCGAGACGCCGCACTGGCTGGGCGATCCACCGGAGCCGGGTGATTCGCTCGCCGTCCAGGTGCGCCATCGCGCACCCGCGCTGGAGGTCGGGGTCCGTGCGATCGACGCCGAGGCGGTGGTCCTGGAGTTCGACCGGCCCCGGAGGGCGGTCGCGCCCGGGCAGTCCGCGGTCGTGTTCGCGGATGATGTCGTCGTGGGCGGAGGGCGCATCGGGCGCGTGATCCGCCCGGTCGGAGTCAGTGCCTGAGCCCGACCGTGTCCGCGAACTTCTCCATCGCCTCGCGCTCCTCCGCCGAGAGTTCCTCCGGCACCTGAACGTCGACCTCGACGATCTGATCGCCGCGGCGCTCGGCCTTCGCGATACCCTGACCGCGGACGCGGAATTTCGTCCCGGTCTGGGTCCCGGGCGGGATCCGCAGGATCACCTTGTTTCCGTGGATCGTCCGCACCTTGATCTTCGACCCCAGCGCCGCCTGGACGATGTTGATCGGCACGCGGGCGTGGATGTCGAGCCCCTTTCGCCGGAAGAACCGATGGTCCTTCACGCGGAAGGTGAGGAGCAGGTCGCCCGGGACGCCCCCCGAGGTGCTTCGCTCGCCCTGTCCGGTCAGGCGGAGCTTCTGCCCGTCCTCGGTGCCCGAAGGCACGTTGACGGAGATACGGCGCTCCTGCCGCACCTCGCCCCTGCCCCCGCACGATGCACACGGCGAGTCGGGAATCATGCCGCGGCCCACGCAGGCCGGGCAGGGACGATTCACCGCGAATCCCTGCTGTCCGAAGGACACGGTCCCCGAGCCGGCGCACTCGCCGCACACGCGGAGGTCGGTGCCGGGCTTCGCACCCGATCCGCCACACGTCGCGCATTCCTCGGTGATCGGGACGTTGATCGTGACCTTGCCCCCGAGCGCCGCCTT
>DATFJS010000354.1:0-5620 GCA_035269045.1 Longimicrobiales bacterium
GCCCGTCGTGCGCGTGCTCGAGCGGCGCGGTGCGCATCGTGGGATAGTCCGAGCCGCGATGCCGCAGATTCCACGAGGTCCGCTGGAACCCCGCCTCACCCGGCGCGCGCACGTCGGCGATGGAGGTGCCGTCGGCGTCCATGATCTCCACCGACACCTCGTGCTCACCCGGGGGCAGCCAGTAGCTGATGATCGCGTCGTCGGGTCCGCTGTCGCCCGCCGCCGGGACGTCGGGCTGGCTGAAGGGCGAGGCGGTCGAGGCCCACCGGTAGGCGTCGCGGGGCTGGAACAGGTGGGGAGACTCCTCGGAGATCACGTAGGCCGAATAGGCGTCGCGCGGCGTCTCGGTGTCGTACGGAATGAAGCGCGCGATCTCCGGCGGCTCCTGCAGCGGATTGATGTCGTCCACGATCCAGAACCCGCGCCCGTACGTCGCGATCACCAGATCGTCGAAGTGGTCCTGGACCTCGACCCAGTGGACCGGCGCGGGCGGGATCCCCTCGTACCGGACCCAGTACTCGCCATCGGTCTGCGAGACATACAGGCCGTTGCCCGTGCCCGCGTACAGCAGCCCCTCGCGTTCGGGGTCCTCCTGCAGCACGTGGGTGAACGAAAGGGGGCTGCGCGGGATGTCGCCGTCGATGCGCACCCAGCTCTCACCCCCATCGTCCGTCCGGTAGAGGATCGGGTCGAAGACGTTGATCTGATGGCCATCGACCGCGACGTAGATCTTGCCGGGGTCGTGGCGTGACACCTCGATGCTCGAGATGGTCGAGTAGACCGGCAACTCGGGCAGACGATCGCTCAGATCCGCCCAGCTGGTGCCGCCGTCGCGCGTCACCCAGAGCTTCCCGTCGTTCGTCCCGGCCCAGATCTCCCCCGGATTCAGAAGACTCTCGGCGATGGCGAACACGACCGCGGCATACGTCGGGCCGGCGTCGTCCGGCGTGAGCCCTCCGGTCTTCAGCAGCAGCGAGTCCTGCCCGGTCGACAGATCCGGCGAGATCACCTCCCAGCTCTGCCCCCCGTTCGTGGAGCGGTGCACGTGCTGGCTGCCGACATACACGACCGACGGATCATGGGGCGAGAGCGTGATCGGGAACGTCCACTGGAAGCGGTACCGAAGCGGTCCG
This sequence comes from Longimicrobiales bacterium, assembly GCA_035269045.1. GTDB lineage: Bacteria > Gemmatimonadota > Gemmatimonadetes > Longimicrobiales > Gaopeijiaceae > Gaopeijia. Next base: position 1,134 of record DATFJS010000354.1, read on the forward strand.
GCGGGCCACGCCTCGGGGTTGTCGGGCCATACCGTGACGGTTCGCGACGTCCGGGTTTCGAGGTCGTGCCGGTCGAGGATGCCCTCGTAGCAGCCCGACCAGACCACGTCGCTCACCGTGTCCGGCACTGCCCAGCCACTCTCGCACCCGCCGACGCTGCGCCACTCGCCTACCGGAATGGTACCCCCGTACAGAACCCGCGACGGCCCCATCGTCGACGGGCCGTCCTGGCGGTTGCCGTACACGTTGTAGGGAATCTCGTTGTCGACCTGCACGTGGTACATCTGCGCGATCGGCAGAAGCGGGCGATACCAGTCACGCCCCCGGGTCGTGGAGATCGACAGCCCCTGGTCGTGGCCGAGGATCATCCGGTCCGGCATGGTCGGGTCGATCCACATGTCGTGGAAGTCCCCGCCGTTACCGCCCCCGCCCCGCAGGCTCGGCCCGCCGTCGTCGGTGACCGAGTAGCCGGTGGCCAGGAAGTGGACCTGGTCGGGATCGTCCGGCGCCACCTGGAGACGCGTGTAATAGTGCGGGCGCTGCTGGATGCGGTGTTCGGCCTGCACCATGTCCCAGGTGGCCCCTCGGTCGTCCGACCGCCACAGCACGCCCTGGTGCTCGTCCGGGTCCGCTCCCCCCGGAGCGAGCGGGCCGTTGGCCGAGTTCACGTTCGTCTCGATCATCGCGTAGATCCGGTCCGGGTCCGCGGGGGTCCCGCCGAGCGCGATCTTTCCGAGCGTCCCGCTCGGCAACCCGTTCCCCTCGAGCATCTCCCAGGTGTCACCCCCGTCGGTGGAGCGCCAGATCCCGTCGTTCGGTCCCCCGCTCCAGCGGCCCCACGTCCGGATGTGCATCGTCCAGGTCGACGCGAAGATGGTCTCGGGCTCGCCGGGAACCATCCAGAGGTCGAAGGCGCCGGTCATCGGGTCGGGATGCAGCACCCGCTCCCACGACTCGCCGCCGTCCGTGGTACGGAAGACGCCGCGCTCCTCCTGGGGGCCATACAGGTGGCCGAGCGCCGCGACGTACGCGACGTCCGGGTCGTCGGGGTGCACCACGATGCGCCCCACCCGCCCGCTCTCGGCAAGCCCGATGAAGCGCCAGGTATCCCCGCGGTCGTCGGAGCGGAAGACGCCGGCCCCGTGGCTCACGTTCGAGCGGATCCAGGGCTCTCCGGTGCCGGCATACACCACGTCGTGGTTCGACGGAGCGACCGCGAGCGCACCGATCGACTGCACCTCGTGGTCGTCGAAGACCGGGTCCCAGCCGTGCCCGCCGTCGGCCGTCTTCCATATGCCGCCCGAGGCAGCTCCGATCAGGTACGTCGTCGGGTCGCCGGGGATGCCCGTGACCGCACTGACGCGGTTCCCCACCGGGCCGATATGGCGGGCCTCCAGGCCGTCGAGGAGCGTGGCGAGGGCCTGATCGCGCCCGGGCGACTGGGCCGTCGCCTGGACGCCCGAGGCACTGGCCGCGAGCAGGGTCAGCATCACGACTCGTGGACGGGCGGACATACGTCGAATGCTGGCGAACATGGACACTCCGAAGGGCGGAAAGGATTCGCCGGAAACCTAGATGTCCGCGCCCCTCCATGGCCACCCCGGGTCGGCGACGTTCCGCGGGCACCGCACACCCGGCTCGCGCTCCGCTCCGCAGCTCCCGCGGATTCGGGTGGCAACCGGAACGCCGTATATTACGGAACAGCATGCGCCGACAGGAACCGACCTATGTCCGAAAAGGAGCGGAACGACCCCGAGAGCGATCGCCTCCACATCCAGGGGGTCCGGCGGAGTGCGCTGGCCGTGCTCGACGCGATCGGTCAGGCCGTCATCGCGACCGACCTCGAGGGGAACGTCACCTACTGGAGTCCGGCGGCCGAAGCGCTCTACGGATGGTCGGAGGACGAGGCGCTGGATCGCCCGGTCTTCGCTCTGACCCCGGCGGAGGCGGAGCTGGGCCATGCGCATGCCGTCATGGCGGAGCTCGTCGAGACGGGGTCGTGGACCGGGGAGATCGAACTCTCGCGGAAGGACGGCTCGACCTTCCTGGGTCTGGTGACGAATGCCCTCATCCGGGACGACGCTGGTCGACCGATCGGCGTCGTGGGGGTGTCGTACGACATCTCCGACCTGAAGGCCACCGAGGCGGACCTTCGCGAACGGGTCAAGGAACTGCACACGCTGATCAGCGCGTCGGAGATCCTGTCGGACGGGTCACTCGACCGCGACGCACGGCTCCAGCGCCTTGTGGATCGGATTCCGGAGGGCTGGGTCGACCCCTCCACGACCGCCGCACGACTCGTGCTGCACGATCGGACGTTCCGGTCCGAGCGCTTCACGGAGACCGACCGGGCCATGTCGGCATCCGTCGTGGTGCGGGGGCATCCCGCTGGATCCCTGGACGTCGTGCGAACCTCGGCCGAGGAGGGGGAGCCCGCGTTCATCCCCGAGGAACGGGAACTGCTCGACACCCTCGCCCGAATCGTCGGTGAGACGCTGTCCCGGGACCGTGCCGCAGCCCGACTCAGCCGCACCATCGATGCTCTCGACGAGGCGGTGCTGGTTCTCGAGAACGTCGAAGGGGATCGACGGGTGGTGGCCGCCAACGCCGCCGCCGAGCGCATCTTCGGCCACCACCGGGACGACCTGATCGGCGAGACGGTGGACCATCTGCACGCCGAGGACCACGAGCGCGAGCAGTTGAGCGGTGACGCCGGCCGGGCCCTGCGGGAGGTGGGTGTGTACCACGCGGCCGCGACCCTCGTGCGTCGTGATGGCGAGACCTTCCCGGCGGAGATCACGGTTTCCCTCCTGCACGCGGAGCGCGGGCACGACGACGGCCTGGTGTACGTGGCCCGGGACGTATCGGAGCGCCACCGTGCCCGTACCGACCTCCTCCGGGAGCGGGAGCGTTTCCGGATCATCGCGGAGCACCTCGAGGACGTCCTGTGGATCGGGGACGTGGCGAATGGGACCATCGAGTACGTCAGCCCCGCCTATCGGGCCGTCTGGGGGGAGGACCCGGCCCCGCTGTTCAGCGATGCGTCGCACTGGAAAAGTACGCTGCACCCCGATGACGTCGAGCGGGTCGGCCGTCTGGACGCCCTCGCGGACCCCTTCGAACGGGACATCGAGTACCGCATCGTGCGCCCGGACGGCGACACCCGCTGGATCCACGATCGGACCTTCCTCGTCCACGACGATCGGGGTGAGCCGGCGCGCGTCATCGGAATCGCCGCGGACATCACCCACCGGCGGCGGGCGGAAGAACGCCTCCGCGCGATCACCCGGGAGATCTCCGACGCGATCTACGTGCTCGACGCCGACGCGCGGGTCCGGTACGCGACCTCGTCCGTGGGGCGGGTCACCAATTTCCCCGTCGAGGCTTTCGAAGGGGTCGATGCGCTGTCCGTCGTGCACCCGGACGACCGGGAACGCGTCCGGGACCGGTTCGCATGGGTGTCCGGTGCGCCCCAGCGCCGCGCGCGCATCGAGTATCGCTTCATCGACATGGACGGCACCGAGCGGGATGTGGAATCCATCGCCCGGAATCTCTTCGGGCATCCCGGGGTCGACGGCATCCTCGTCACCACGCGGGACGTCACGGAGCGCGTGGCCATGGAGCGAGCGCTGGAGGAGAGCCAGCGTCTCGAGGCGATCGGTCGCCTGGCGGGCGGCATCGCACACGATTTCAACAACCTTCTGACCATCATCCGCTCCCAGACCGCCCTCCTCCGGGTCGATGTCGACGATCCGGGGATCACCGAGGAACTCGAGGTGATCGAGAAGGCCGGCGATCGAGCGGCGGAGCTGACGAGTCAGCTGCTCGCGTTCAGTCGTGACCAGGTACTCCAGCCCCGGCTCGTTTCGCTCTGTGCCGTCGTGAAGCGAATCGGCACGCTCGTGGAGCGGGTTCTCGGGGCCGACATCAGGCTGGAGATGCGGCTCCATGGTGACCTCCCTACCGTCGAACTCGATCCCGTACAGCTCGAGCAGGTACTCCTCAACCTGGCCATCAACGCCCGCGACGCGATGCCCGGGGGCGGAACCCTGTCCCTCGAGACGCGGCGGCTGGACGTCGACGAGACGACGGAGGAGTTCTCGGCGATCTCGCCGGGCACCTACGTCGAGCTGGTCGTGTCCGATACGGGCGTGGGCATGGAGCCGGAAGTCGCCAGCCGTGCCTTCGAGCCCTTCTTCACGACCAAGACCGAGGCCCGGGGCACGGGGCTCGGGCTGGCTACCGCGTACGGCTTCGTGCGGCAGAGCGGCGGGGATATCGCGCTTCGATCGGAGCCCGGGCGTGGCACGACCTTCCGGCTGGCGTTCCCGACCGTGGACCAGCCGCCCGCGGACATCGAGTCGGCCGCCCCCACGCCGGTCGGGGACGTCGTGCACTCTGGCCGTGTGCTCCTTGTGGAGGACGAGGACAGTGTGCGGCGGGTGGCGATCAGGATTCTCGAGCGAGGCGGGCTCGAGGTCGAGGGT
>DATFJS010000355.1:0-6840 GCA_035269045.1 Longimicrobiales bacterium
CGGGGCTTCTCCATGTCCGAGGACGACGTGGACGCCTACGCCGCCCGACCGTGGGTCGCCACCGCGTCGGACGGAGGCCTCGCGACGCCCGACGATCAGGGGTCCGTCCATCCCCGCTACTACGGCACCTTCCCCCGCAAGATCGCCTGGTTCGCACGGGATCGCGGAATCCTGTCCGTCGAGGACGCCGTACGCTCGATGACGTCGCTTCCGGCCCTGCTGATGGGCCTGGAGGACCGCGGCGAGATTCGCGAAGGCTACGCGGCCGACCTCGTCGTCTTCGATCTCGAGCGTCTTCGGGACGAGACGACCTTCTTCGAGCCGCATCGGTACCCCAGCGGCATCGACCATGTGATCGTAGGGGGCGACTTCGTCATCGACGACGGGGCCCACACCTGGTCGTTGCCGGGAAGGGTCCTCACCCGGGACTGAGTCGACGTCGAGGCGCGACCCACTGCCGCGCCCCCTGAACCTGCTGCCTCGAACCCACCAACGGGATGCCCCTCCGGTCGCACGAAGCACTGCACGACCTCGCCGTCCTGCTCAAGTCTCGTCACGGCCTCATCCACCTCGAGACGGGGGACGAGGATCGGGCTGCGACCCTGCTGCACCACGTGGCGGACCGGACCGGCCTTCCCCTGCTCGTCTGGAGCCGCGCGCGGGGACTCCGCCGCGTCGGGATGAAGGAGGCGATCTACGAGACCCAGGAGCTGGACAAGGCGCTGCAGCACATCTTCCACTCGGGGATCGACGCGCTCTATCACCTCGAGGGGGTCTCCAGCTCGGCGCTCGCGGACGACGTCACCGGAGCCCTCCTCCGCGAGGTCGACGCGGAGATGAAGCGGCGGGTCGGAGGCGTGGTGTTCACCGGCACCGCGCTCCAGATCCCTGAGGCCCTCCGGCCGCGCGTCACCGACGTCCGGCTCCCGAGGCCCTCCGAGGCGGAGTTCCGGGCACTCCTCGGTCAGATCGTCCGGGACGTGGCCGAGCGGCAGCACGCGACGGTCACCCTCAACGAGTCGGAGACCACCCTCCTGATGCACCACCTCTCCGGCCTCACGCTGATGGAGGCGGAGAAGATCCTCACGAAGGCGATCGTGGAGGACGGACTGCTCGAGGCAGCCGACATCCAGCACATCGCCCGGCACAAAAAGTCGATCGTCGAGCGCGACGGGCTGCTGGAGTACTACCCCGTCGAGGCGAGCCTCTCGGACATTGCGGACCTCCGCGGATTCAAGGCGTGGCTCGCCCGGCGGACCGCGGTCGTGCGGGATCCGGTTCGCGCTCGGGAGATGGGGCTGCCCTTCCCCAGGGGCGTTCTCCTCATGGGTGTGCCGGGCTGCGGGAAGTCGCTCTCGGCCAAGGCGCTGGCCGCCGAATGGCGCCTGCCTCTGCTGCGCCTCGACCCCTCGGTGCTGTACAACAAGTACATCGGGGAGACCGAGCGGAATTTCCGCCGCGCCATGGAGACGGCGGAGCGGATGTCCCCCGTCGTCCTGTGGATCGACGAGATCGAGAAGGCCTTCCAGACGGGGGGCGAGGCCGACAGCGGGGTCAGCCAGCGGCTGCTGGGGAGCTTCCTGTCGTGGCTGCAGGAGCGTCGCGGCGACGTGTTCGTCATCGCCACCGCCAACGACGTTCTACGGCTCCCCCCCGAGCTCGTCCGGAAGGGGCGGTTCGACGAGCTCTTCTTCGTGGACCTCCCCAGCGCCGAGACCCGCCGGGAGATCCTCGAGATCCACCTCCGGACGCGCGAACGCGACCCGGTGGACTTCGACCTCGACACCCTCGTCGCCGGAACCGACGGGTTCAGCGGATCGGAGCTGGAGCAGGTCGTGGTCTCGGGCCTCTACACGGCATTCGCCGAGATGGAGGACCTCGCCGACCGCCACCTCCGGGACGCCGCCTCCGGTACGCGGCCCCTTTCGACCACCATGGCCGAGCGGATCTCGAAGCTGCGGCAGTGGGCCGCCGAGCGGACGGTCCGGGCGAACTGACGCCCGCGGTTCCCGCTCAGGTGTAGTGGACCCCGCGGCGCTCGACGACCAGTTGGTCTCCCTCCTCCCGCACCCGGCGGAAGCCGAGCAGGTGGAGGACCTGAAGGGCGTACCAGCGGGCCACGCGGCGGTTCACCACGAACACGCCTTCCCGCTCCGGGTGTTTCCGGATCCCCGGCAGCAGATGCACGCCGCGGGCGAATCCGGCGCGCCGCAGCGCTTCGGAGACCCAGAGCCAGAACGCCGAGAACTCCCGGACGATGAAGAACCCGTCCTCCCCCTGCTCCTGGTAGAGGGGCATGAGCATCCGGCCCCGTTCGGGAGCCCGGACCGGGCCGTCGGCATCCTCGGCCAGGGTCTCGCCCTTCCGTACCGGCTGGAAGTTCTGCCACCCGGGGGCCATCACGAAGCCGTCGCCGGGGCGGACGGGGTGGCGATACCGCATCTCGAGCGCGGGAGGCAGCCCCGTCGAATCGCGGGCGAGATCCTTCCGCGCCTGCTGCGCCTCGGCAAGGTGCGTCGAGTGCACGAGTCCGGTCGCCTCGATCACGAGCCAGATCGCCGCTTCGGCCCGATCCGCGGCGGCCACCTCGTCGTGCTGGCCCGACTCGAACGCGATGGTGATCACGCCGTGCTCACCGATCCAGTCGTGCAGTGTGCCGTCCACCATCTCCTCGAGACCCAGCACGAGCGGGACGGGCAGATGGAGCGCCAGCTGCCGGGCCGGCAGCGAGTCCGCCACGGTCGAGAACGCTCCACCCAGCGCGGACGTCGTATGGAGGTCCAGCAGGTACGTCGTACCCGTGGACGTGGCCACGAGCTCGTCGAGTTCGCGGATGAGGTCGGCCTGCTCCCGATCCTCGACCTCCGAGCCGGGGCCGTCCCGACGGATCCGCTCGATGATGGGCGTCGTCCACGCCCGGTTCAGATCGCGGTCGATGAATCGCCGACCCCGCGCGAGTGCGCTCCGATTGCCGGTCACGAAGGTGACGCGCCCGTCGATGTCCGCCTCCCGGGAGGCGAGTGCCTCCGCGACACGCCGGCACGCCTCGAAGCCCGCAGGCTCGTTGCCGTGCAGCGCGCCCACGACGATCAGCGAGTCGCCCCTCTCGGGCGACCCGAGCGACGCGATCACCCGTTCGGGCAGGGGGGTCCCTGTCTCTTGCCGTCCGATCACGAGTCGCGCAGCCGCTCCTCGAGGAGATGGTAGGCGATCGACATGAAGTCCCGCTCGCTCACGATCCCCACCAGCTTCCCCTCCTTGACCACGGGAAGGGCGGACACCCGCTGGGAGCGCATGAGTTCGATGGCCTCGAGCGTCGAGGTCTGGGGCTCCACCGTGGTGGGGTTCCGCTCCAGAATCCCCTTCACGGGCTCGTTGCCCGCGTGCGGACCCGACTCGGCCACGAGCCGCAGGACGGATCGGTACGAGACGATGCCGACCAGGGAATGATCGTTGTCCTCCACGAGGACGTGCCGGATCTGCTTCTTCTCCATGAGGAACGCCACGAGATCGACCAGCTCGTCCTCGTTGACCGTGAACAGATGGGTCGTCATGTACTGCTCGACGGTCTCGAAGTTCTGGCGCCACGCCGAGGCCGCCGGGGCGGAGGCGGGCTCCCACGTGTGGACCGGACGGTTGGTCTGCTGGAGCTCGGAGGTGGCGGCCGTCAGCGCCGCCATCCGATCGGCCCGCGTGCCGGTGTCCTTCATCGCCGAGAGCGACCGCATCATCCACCGTGACCCGGTGGAGAGCGTCTTCACGCGGTCGTGCACGACGCCGAGATACTTGTCGATGTCCTCGGTATCCACGCGGTACGACTCGAGACCGGCACGCGCGAGCGGCAGAAGCGTGTCGAGGATGAGGCGCGGCGCGGGGTGCGACTGTCCGTCCGTCCAGGTCTGCGCCGAGCGGAGGCCGAGCTTGGCGGCCGCGAAGAAGTTCTCCTTCGCGTCGTCGAAGTCGAGCATCTTCGAGATGTCGCCGTACTCCTGGCGCGCGCCGAGCACCGCCCCGATCCAGAAGGCGGCGTTCGCGATCTCGTCCACGACGGTGGGGCCGGACGGAAGCGCACGGCACTCGATCCGGAGGTGCGGTACGCCGCCACCCACACCGTAGCAGGGGCGGTTCCAGCGGTACACGGTGCTGTTGTAGAGGCTGAGCGCCTCGAGCTTCGGGACCCCGCCGGCGTCGAGGACCGCCATCGGATCCTCCTCGACGGGCTCGGCGATGAGGGCGCGGAACCGGGCGAGGTCCTCGTGGAACAGCTCCGTCACCGATTCGCGGACCCAGCCCTCCCCGAACTGCACCCGTGCGGTGAGTTCGCGGGTGTGGAGCTCCGTGCTCCGGGTGTCCAGCGACTGCTGGAAGAGGGCGATTCGCGTCTCGGCCCAGAGCCGCCGACCGAACAGCAGCGGAGAATTCACCGAAGCGGCCAGCACCGGCCCCATGACGGCCTGCGCCGAGTTGTAGATGGCCGCCGACTCGTCCGGAGACACCTGGAGGTGCACCTGGCACGACGTGTTGCACGCCTCGAGCATCACCGAGTCGTGTTCCACCAGCAGCTCGTCGACGCCGTCGATCCGCAGCTGCCACGCGCTGCCGCGGAGCTGGTTGAGGGCATCGTTGAGTGCGAAGTAGCGCGCGCGAGGGGTGATGTTGTCGAGCGTCAGATCCGACATCGAGAGGGTCGGGAGAATCCCGGTCAGCACGACCTCCGCCCCCTCCTTCCGCGCCGCCTCGCTCGCCTCCCGCACGCGAGAAATGAACGCCTCCTCCAGTTCGCTGAACACCGATCCCCGAAGCTCGCAGGGGTCGAGGTTCACCTCGAGATTGAACCGTGCGAGTTCGGGTGTGAACGGCGCCCCGCCCAGCCGCTCGAGCACCTCGACCCCCGTCGGGGACGGCCGGAATCCGCCGTCGACCAGGAACATCTCCTGTTCGGCCCCGATCCGACGGATCCCGGTCTCGATCATGCCCTCGTCCAGCATGCGTTCGAGGGCGTGCAGATCGGCGAGGAGCGACTTGGTGAAGGCGCGGTAGCTCTCGGCGTCCCGCTGCTGGTGCGAGGTCAGATCACGTCCCATGGGGTCTCACCGGAAGGATGCGATGTCATCGAGCGACTTCTTCGAGATGTCGGGGACTTCGGCACCCTCCGCAGGGTGTCCAACCACGAGGAGCAGGAACGGCCGCTCGTTGTCCGGCCGGTCCAGGACCTCGTTGAGGAACTTCATGGGAGAGGGCGTATGGGTCAGCGTCGCGAGGCCGGCGAGGTGGAGCGCCGTGATCAGCATTCCCGTGGCGATCCCCACCGACTCCGTAACGTAGTAGTTCTTCCGCCTCCCCCCCTCCCCGTCGGGCGCCCAGCTCTGGGCGAAGATCGCGATCAGCACCGGCGCGACCTCGAGAAAGGGCTTGTCGGCGTCCGTGCCCAGCGGCGCCAGGGCGTCGAGCCACTCCTGCGGCGCACGGTCCTCGTAGAACGCGGCCTCCTCCTCTTCCGCTCGACGACGAATCTCGGCGCGTACCTCGGGGGCGGTCACGACCGCGAAGTGCCACGGCTGGTGGTTGGCACCGTTCGGTGCGGTGCCCGCGGTCCGGATGGCGTCCTCGATGACCTCGAGGGGCACCGGATCGGGTGCGAAGTCCCGGACGGTTCTGCGGAGCCGCATGCGCTCCAGGAACTCGCGAGCGCGCCGACGCATCTCGGGTGGATCCGGGGGCTCGGGGAGCGGCACCGGACGGGTGGGAAGTGTTCTGCTCATCCTCGCAGAATCGTCCGGTCGAGGTACCGTCGCAACCGGCGCCGGCGTCAGGGCGAGATCGCGCGGAGAGCTTCGGCGGGTGACGTGTGCTCCATCAGCGCCGCCGCGGCATCCGCCGGCGGGAGATCGACGTACTCGGCCAGGAATCGGACGTTCACCAGAAACACCGCCTGTGCGTCGTCCACCGTGACCTCGGACCACCGCTCGCGGGGACGCGCCCCGAGCTCCTCGTAGAGCGAAGCGACGGGCTCGGGCGGGGTGTCGAACTCGACGTGGAAGAAGCCGGCGTCCAGACCGTAGCGCGCCGCCAGCGCGGCCCACGCGCGACCGTTGCTCCGGGACGCGACCAGGGCGTCCGGCGAGATGCCGGCCCGATCGGCGATCGCCAGCGCCACCGGAATCTCCGAGATCGGGATCTGCCACTCGGCGAGAATCTCAACCTCTTCGGCGGGCACCTGATAGTGGTCGCCCAGCGCCCGGAGGAAGGAGAGTTCGGGCGCGGTCTGCGCGGCGAGTCCCGGCGCGAGCATTCCGAGGACGAGCAGGGCGATGCCCCCGGTCGTGATCCGTCGCAGCCATGCGTTCGTCATGATCCACCTCGGCGTTCGAGGGTCGAAGCGTCGGGAGACAGGACATACACCATTCGTGCCACGCGTCTGACCACGGGGCTTCCGGTGGGGGGCCACGACCAGAGGATCACCCGCCGGCGGTGCCGCTCGCCGGGGGCATGTCGCCCGCCGGGGCCATGTCGACGATGTCCTCGTAGCTGTCCGCGTTCCACTGCGGACGCGCGTCGGCGTTCCCGACCTCCGCGCCCAGCAGGAACAGGAGGCGGCCGATCCGGGCCATCTTCTCCGTGTCGAGCTTTCCGACCTCGTCACTCGCCTGGTGGTAGTCCTCGTGCGTGCCGTTGAAGAAGAAGAGGACCGGCACACCACGGCGGGCGAAGTTGAAGTGATCGGACCGGCGGTAGAAGTTCTCCTCCGGCCAGATGTCGTCGATCGCGGTCATCCCGATCTCGGGATTCGCGTCGTTCACCCGGTTCATGATCGCGCCCAGATCCGAGTGCTCCTTTCCG
>DATFJS010000356.1:0-2211 GCA_035269045.1 Longimicrobiales bacterium
ATCACCCGGGGGCTCGCGGAGATCACTCGGCTCGGCGTCGCCATGGGCGCCCGCCCCGAGACCTTCTCCGGGCTGGCCGGCATGGGCGACCTCGTGCTGACGTGCACCGGCGACCTCAGTCGAAACCGCACCGTCGGATTCCGACTCGGCAGCGGCGAAAGGCTGGAAGCGATCCTCGGCGAGATGAATTCGGTGGCCGAGGGCGTGAAGACGGTGGGGGCCGTGCGGGAGCTCGCCATGCGCGAACGGGTCGAGATGCCCATCGTGGAGGAGGTGCATGCGATGCTCGTCGAGGGGCGTGCACCGGACGAGGCGCTCGAACGGCTCATGTCCCGGGACCCAACATCGGAGGCTGCATGGTAGACAACGACCTCTTCGGCGCGGACGAGGACGGCGAGGCGAAGACCTCGGCGTCCGGCCCACCCCAGCTGGAGCTCAACGACGGCGAGGAGCCGATCGCCAAGAAGGTCTACTACGCGATCGGCGAAGTCTGTGACCTGACGGACCTCAAGCCCCACGTGCTGCGCTACTGGGAGAACCAGTTTCCGGTGCTCGCGCCCACCAAGAACCGCGCGGGGAACCGGGTGTATCGCCCGAAGGACATCGAGCTCGTCCTCCTCGTGAAGCATCTCCTGTACGAGGAGAAGTACACCATCGAGGGTGCCAAGCAGCGGCTCCTGGAGATGCGGAGCGCGGGCGAACTCGAAGAGGAGCGCCAGGTCGTTCTCGACCCCGGGTTCCTCACCACCATCAAGGCGGAGCTCCTCGAGCTTCGCCAGCTTCTCGACCGTTCGACAGCCGACCAGGACTGAATGCGGATCCTCTGTACCAACGACGATGGATACCTCGCCCACGGCCTCAACGTCCTCGCCCGGGCAGCCCGCAGCCTCGGCGAACAGGTCGATGTCGTGGCCCCGGACCGAGAGCAGAGCGCGACCAGCCATTCGCTGACGCTGCATCATCCGCTTCGTGCGCGCCGGGCCCGTGACGGTGCGATCATGGTCGACGGCACCCCCACCGACTGCGTCATCCTCGCCGTCGGTGAACTCCTGCCGGATCGCCCCGACATCGTCCTCTCCGGCATCAACCACGGAGCCAACATGGGCGAGGACGTGCTGTACTCCGGCACGGTCGCCGCCGCCATGGAGGCCACCGTGCTCGGCATCCCGTCCATCGCCATCTCGTACACGGGTCGGGACCCCGACGAGATCGAAGGGTGGGAGCCCACGATCACCGCGCTTCTCGAGCGCCTCATCCGGGACGACTTCCCGAGCGACACGCTGCTCAGCGTGAACCTTCCGTCCATCCCCCCCGGCGATGTGAAGGGCGTCCGCATCACCAGCCTCGGCCGACGTCGGTACAGTGACTCGCTGACGCGGGCCCAGGATCCCTCGGGCAAGGAGTACTTCTGGATCGGGGGCGGGACCACGAACTGGACCGGACCGGAGGATTCCGACTTCATGGCCGTGCGCGAGGGCTGGATCTCGGTGACACCGCTCCACCTCGACCTCACCAGCTACGACCTTCTGGAGTCCGTCCGGGACTGGGACGTTTCGTTGGGCGAGGTGGACGGATGATCGGAGATCCCGATGCGCAGTTCGTGGGGCGCCGCCGCGCCCTCATCGAGAAGATCCGGGAGCGCGGTACCGACGACCTCGAGATCCTCAAGCTGTTCGACGAGATCCCCCGGCACCGGTTCCTGCCCGAGGGCGTCTGGAACCGCGCCTACGAGGACGCACCCATCCCGATCGGGTACCGGCAGACCGCCTCCCAGCCCTCGCTGCAGGCGCGCTATCTCGACATCCTCTCGCCCACCAAGGACGACAAGGTGCTTGAGATCGGCACCGGCAGCGGCTACCTGACCGCGCTGCTCTCGCGCATGGCGGACCGCGTCTACTCCGTGGAGCGCATCCGCGAACTGTCGGTACGGGCCCGCCGCGCTCTCGACGACCTCGAGATCCGCAACGTCGCCCTCATGGTCGGCGACGGCACCATCGGCTGGCGGAAGTACGCGCCCTACGACGTCATCGTCGTGTCGGCCGCGTCGCCGTCCGTACCGCAGGCCTACATCGACCAGCTCGCCGACGGCGGACGCATGCTGATTCCGGTCGGCTCGCTCGACACCCAGGAGCTCATGCTCGTACGGAAGGAGGGCTTCGCGGTGACCGAGGAGCCCGTCCTGGACGTCACCTTCGTGCCGCTGCTCGGCAA
>DATFJS010000357.1:0-2047 GCA_035269045.1 Longimicrobiales bacterium
CAGCGTGGCGTCGGACGTTTCGATCGAGTAACTCAGCGTGCCGTCGCCGTCCGTGAGATCCAGGGCCCAGGTCTCGCCGACCGGCGCGCTGATGACCTCGAACGCGGCCAGCGTCCAGCTACCGGCCAGGATTTCCGTGAAATCCGACTGGTCCGGCGTGCCGCTGATGACGGCCTTGCCGAGGTTGCCGATCGTCGTCTCGGTCGTGAAAGCCGCGCCGCTCACCGAGCTGATGCGGATCTTGCTGTTGCCGAGGATATCGACGAAGGCCTCAGCCACGTAGTCTCCGCCTTCGTTGATCGCGGCCGCGATCTCGCGGGCGATGCGGGACAAGGACTTGCTGAACGGGCCGGTCGTGAACTCGTAGGTGTTCTCGGCGCCGTCGTTGAGCGTCACGGACCAGGTCTCGCCCTGCACCGCCGTGCCGGTGAAGCTGACGATCGCCTGCTGCCACTCGAGGTCGGCGTTGAGAACGGACACGGTGGTTCCGCCGCTGCCGATCACGGAATCGAGTTCCGGCGTCCCGCTGAAGACCAGGCGCTGGGACAGGTCGACGGCGGCACCGCCGGATCCGGTGATGCCCAGGTCGATCTCGAACGGCCGGTCGCGGGCGATCGAGAGGATTTCGCCCGAGACGGATTGCACGTCCAGGAAGGTGCTGATCGCCGGCCCGTCGAGGAAGGTGAACTCGAAGGGGAAGTCGTTCATGCGTGGGTCGAATCCTGGCCGTTCGCCGAGGCGCGCGTTGAAGTGGAAGGCCTCGCGATCCGTCAGGACCGAGTCGCCGTCGAGGTTGGTGACCGCCTCGTCCAGGGCGCCGTCCGGCGCGCGCTCGTTGGTCTCCTCCGGCAGGCGGAAGGGATCATTCAGGAAGCGCTCTTCACCGGCCAGCGGGGCGCCGCGCACCGTCAGCGGCCCGCGAATCTCGTTGACGCGTTCCTCGAAGGCCGGGAAGACCAGGGCGTCGCCGCCGTCGATGAAGTCGTCGTCGATGGCCTGCAGCGTGACGGTCTGCGGCTCGAACCAGTTCTCAGGCGTGAACACGAGCTGCGGCGTGATGATCGCGCCACCGGCGCTGTCGGGGGAGATCGTCACCGTTCCGGTGATCTCGCCCGTCTGGTCGGCGGTCGCGTGGGTGATGGTCAACACGCGCCCGCGCTGCTCGAGGTCGAATTCCGTGTCGAACCCGGTCTCCTCGGAAAGTTTCTCCGCGAGCTCGCGGGCCACGGTGGCCAGGTCGTCGCGGAAGGCGGCCGTGTAATCGACGGAAACGAGAGTACCGTCGACCTTTTCGAGCGCGATAGTCCAGGTTTCCCCCTCGGTGACGAAGCCGGTCAACTCGACCTCGATCTCGTAGGGATCCACCTGGTTGTAGGGCTGGCCGAGTGTCGGGAGGCTGGTGAAGTCGCCGCGGGTGTCCGGTGTGATGGCGAAGGCGGTGTAGAAGCGGGCGCCGTCCGTATCCGAGGTAATGACCAGGGTCGTACCGTCGCGGGTCACGGTATAGGTGCCTGAGAGGTTGTCGGTGATGTAGGTCGCCAGGCCCGTCGCGATGCTCTCCGCGGACTCGCCTTCGTTCGGCTGATAGAAAATCGGCGTCACGAGGCCGGTGTAATCGTTGTCCAACGTGCCGTCGGCCAGGTCGGGCACCAGGCGCGCCATCACCGCGTCCACGCCCAGGGTGCTGTCCAGCCCCACCAGGCCGAGAATCCAGGTCTCGCCGGCCTTGCCCTTGCCGCTGAGCTCGACCCGGACACGCTCGGTGGCAGCGCGTACCTGCTCTTCGTTCGCCTCGCCGAAGTTCGTGTCCGGGTTGAAGGCGTCGTCCGAGTTATAGGTGCGCGTCTCCTCGGGCGTCGCATCCACGACCACTTCGGCATCCGGACGACCCGTCAGCACCACGACGTAGTCGTCGGTGACCGGGGCGGTGTTGAGCTGGTTGTCACCGTAATCGGTGGTCTGCTCGGACAGAAGCGCGCTGATCTCGTATTTGCTCGTGGTGTCGGGTGCGAAAGTCCAATCGTTGACCGGGTCGAGCGTGAACTCC
>DATFJS010000358.1:0-2110 GCA_035269045.1 Longimicrobiales bacterium
GAAGCCCGGGAGACGGCGGCCGCGTGTCTCCTGCGGCGATTCCGGGGACGTACACCGTGCGCCTGACGGTGAACGGCGAGACGCACGAACGCCCGCTCACGGTCCTCCCGGACCCGACGTCGACCGGCTCCATGGAGGGCATGCGGGCCCAGCTGGACATGGCGCTCGAGCTCCGCGAGATGACCAACCGGGTGGTCACCCTGATCGACTCGCTGGAGGTCGAGCGGGGCCGGCTCCTCGAGATCGAGGCCAACCAGGGGCTGACCGCGGCCCAGCAGGCTCGCTACGACGCGCTCACCGAGCTGGAAATGCAGCTCGTGGACCTGCGCCTCACCGGGGGACAGGACTCGCTGTGGTGGGGCCGCCAGCTCTTCGCGAAGATCACCAGTCTGGGTGGATACATCTCCGGATCCGACCACGGACCGACCGATCAGGCGCGGGAGGTCCAGCAGCTGTACGTCGAGCTGCTCGAGGCCGCGGAGGCGGCATGGGAGCGCCTGCGAGGGCGCATCGTGGCGGACGCCTACACGGACGTCGACGGTCCCCGCGCCGCATCGCCCATGGGTGGATCGTGAGGGGGCGTCGATGAACACACCGGCCGGAGCCTGGGGCGTCCACTCCGAGGTCGGACGGCTGCGCTCCGTGCTGCTGCACCGGCCGGACCGGAGCCTTCGGCGGCTCACTCCCCGCAACCGCGAGGAGCTGCTGTTCGACGAGGTGATCTGGGTGAACCGGGCGCAGGAGGATCACGACGCCTTCGCCGACACGCTGCGAGCGCGTGACGTCGAGGTTCTGTACCTCGAACACCTTCTCGCGGACACGATGGACGTGCCCGAGGGCCGGGCGTGGCTTCTCGATCGGAGGGTGAGCACGACCGAGCAGGGCGCGCTGGCCGACGAGCTCCGCGCCGCGCTCGACGAGATGGACGGGGAAACCCTCGCCGAGTCGCTCATCGGGGGAATGACACTCGACGAATCGCCGGTGAAGGGCACCGGGCACGGGAAGGGACTGGTCGCAGCTGCCTTCGACCCCGACCACTTCCTGCTCCCGCCGCTGCCCAACCACCTCTTCACGCGGGATC
The DNA here is from genome assembly GCA_035269045.1 of Longimicrobiales bacterium. Taxonomy (GTDB): domain Bacteria; phylum Gemmatimonadota; class Gemmatimonadetes; order Longimicrobiales; family Gaopeijiaceae; genus Gaopeijia. The sequence goes on from DATFJS010000358.1 coordinate 1,082, forward strand.
CGTGCGTGTGGATCGGTGGGGGCGTCGCCGTCAGTTCGATGGCGCACCCGGCCCGGGTCCGCGAGACCCTCAATCTCGAGGCGATCTATCGCTTCCACCCGGACTTCGCTTCGGGCGGTGTGACCCACTGGTTCGGCGACGGGGGCGTGGCCGGGCTCGGATGCACGCTCGAGGGGGGCGACGTCTTCGTGCTCGACGAGCGTACCGTGATGGTCGGACTCAGCCAGCGGACGTCCCCCCAGGCGGTCGAACATCTCGCCGGATCGCTCTTCGAGGCGGGGGAGGTATCGCGGGTTCTCGCCGTGGCGGTCCCGAAGCTCCGCGCCTACATGCACCTCGATACCGTTCTCACGATGATCGACCGGGACGCCTTCTGCATCTTCCCGGGCGTGGCCGAGCAGCTCCGGGTCTGGTCGCTCCGACCCGGCACGGAAGGAGAGCTGCATGTGGAGGAAGAGGACGACGTGTTCGCCGCGATCTCGGACGCCCTCGACGTCGGCGGCGTACGCGTGGTCACCACCGGGGGCGACGAATACCAGGCCGAGCGTGAGCAGTGGGACGACGGCAACAACGTTCTGGCGATCGCACCCGGCGTGGTCATCGGCTACGACCGCAACGTCGACACCAACGCGAAGCTCCGGAAGGCGGGCATCGAGGTCCTCACGATCCCCGGAGGCGAGCTGGGCCGGGGGAGGGGAGGTGCGCGCTGCATGAGCTGTCCCCTCGTCCGTGACGCGTGAACATCGTCATCGGACTCGGCGGTCATGCGCTCCTGAGGCGGGACGAGGAACCGACCGCGGCGAACCAGCTGGCGAACATCGCGCGGTCCGCGCGCATCCTGGCCTCGGTCGCGCGCGATCATTCGCTGCTGCTGACCCACGGGAACGGTCCCCAGATCGGACTGCTCGCCCTGCGTGAGGCCGCCGTCGCGCCCGACGCCGCCCAGCCACTGGACGTGCTCGGCGCGCAGACGGAGGGCCTGATCGGCCATCTTCTTGCTCAGGAGTTCCGGACGCACGTCCGTGGTGT
>DATFJS010000359.1:0-2407 GCA_035269045.1 Longimicrobiales bacterium
GGAGCTGATCCTCTTCGGCCACGGCGAGAACAGCATTTACCAACTTGAGCGGGAGTTGGACGTGAACTGGCCCGGGATCACCTACACCAGCGTCATCGCGCAGGTACAGAACGTCGTTCGCCTCACGAACGTCTTCGAGCGCTACCGCCCCGAAGTGATCTTCCACACCGCCGCGCACAAGCACGTGCCACTGATGGAGCTCAACCCCGAGGAGGCGGTGTTCAACAACATCGTCGGTAGCCGCAACCTCGTCGACCTCGCCGTCCAGCACGGCGTGACGCACTTCGTGAACATCTCGACCGACAAGGCCGTGAACCCGACGTCCGTCATGGGCGCCACGAAACGGATCGTCGAGATGATCGTCGAAGGCGCTTCGCGGCGCGCAGCCCCCGACCAGACGTTCGTCTCCGTCCGCTTCGGGAACGTGCTGGGCAGCCGCGGAAGCGCCGTGCCCATCTTCAAGCAGCAGATCGCCGCCGGGGGGCCGGTCACCGTGACCCACCCGGACATGGTCCGCTACTTCATGACGATCCCCGAAGCCTCGCGGTTGGTGCTGCAAGCCTCCGCCCAAGGCAAGAACGGCGACATCTACATCCTGGACATGGGCGAGCCGGTCAAGGTCCTCGACCTCGTGACCGACCTGATCAAGCTGTCTGGCCTGGAGCCCGACGTCGACATCCGGATCGTGTTCACCGGCAAGCGGCCCGGCGAGAAGCTGTACGAAGAGCTCATGACGGAGCGCGAGAAGGCCGCCCAAACCGAGCACGAGAAGATCTTCGTCGCTACCGCGCACCCCATGGACGAGCAGCTCTTGGAGCGCACGATCGAGGAGCTGGTCGAGGCCGCGCTCCACTCGGACGGCACCGCGATTCGGCGCCTGCTGGCCGAGCGCATCGACGGCGCGAAGCTGCAGTACGACAAGCCGGAGTTCGACCGGCAGCTCACCGACACGCCGCCACTCGTCACCTGAGCGGCAGCACCGGACCGTCCTAGGCGGCCCGCGTGGTCCCGATCGTCGACCCTTGTGAATTCAGCCACGTCCCACTCGGCAGCGGGTCGGTAGGCTCTTGTCATGCCGCGCAAGAGTCGCGGCCACCATCGAAGGCGATGACGCTCTCCCCGCAATTTGGGCGCTTGGGGTGAGTCGAGCCAGTAGCGCAACCGATCGATGACGCTTTTTTGCCTCTAGCGGAGGCACGCGAAGCACATCTCCCGGTCAAGCGCCCGACGAACGGACGGAAACGTCCGGAGGCGATGAACCGCGAATCCCGATCTGGGCATCAAGGGACGCGGGGAGCCAGTGATGCAACCGGCCGGATCGAACCGCAGGTTGCATCCAGACCATGGGAGATGGTTCGGATGCGGAAATTCACCGCCCCTCAGCACGTTCGAGTTCTATCGGCTCCGCGGTCGCGCTGGGCGCGCCGGATCACGGGAGCGATCCTTCTCGTGACGCTCATCGCCGGCTGCGGGCAGCAGCCGTCGGGCCTCGAGGCCGAGCCCATCGAGCGCGACCCGGTACGCGAGAGCGCTTGGCTCGACGCCGACATCGGCGTCGTCGCTACCGCGGGCGAGGCCTCCGCGCAAGACGATGGCGGAATGGTCGTCACCGCGTCGGGTACGGACGTGTGGAACGAGGGTGACGGGTTCCACTTCACGTACCAGGCGCTTGCTGGGGATGGCTCGTTGACGGTTCGGGTGGATGCGTTGGATGCGGCGCACGAGTGGTCGAAGGCGGGCGTGATGATTCGTGAGGATCTGACGCCGGGGGCTCGGAACGCGTTCGTGTTGTTGACGGATTTCAACGGGGCGTTGTTCCAGCGTCGCGAGGTCGCTGGGGGGAGCACGGCGGACGTGCTGCCGGATGGGACGTACATGCGGGCGTTCGAGGCGTCGTCGCCGTGGTGGCTGCGGATCGAGCGTCAGGGCGACACGCTGGTCGGGTCGCACTCGCCGGATGGCGAGTCGTGGACGGAGCTGGGGACGGTCTCGCTGGCGTTGCCGGACACGGCGTTCATCGGGATGGCCGTCACCAGTCGCGACAACGAGGCCACCACGACCGCGGCGTTCTCGAACGTTGAGGTCACCGGCGACGTCAGCTCCGATCCTGGCGACGGCGGTGCCGGGGGCGGCGACACCGGGGATGGCGACACCGGGGACGGCGACACCGGAAGCGGCGATGGCACGGCGCTTCCGCCGGTGCCGATCACGGGTCCGACCGTAGCGGCTTCGTACCAGCGCAGCAGCGCGGACTTCTCGAACCCCGAACGCGGGTTCCACGGCACCGCGAACGATCGCGACGCCTATTCGAGCGAGGCGGGCAAGGGCCATACCTTGGTGCGTCGTTACGTGCGGTTGGACGATTACCGGTACAGCTCGATTCCGAGCTCGGTTCTCGACGATCTCG
>DATFJS010000360.1:0-3554 GCA_035269045.1 Longimicrobiales bacterium
AGGACCCGGGTGGCCGCGGAAATCTCGCCGCGCGCCATGAAGGCGGGCAGGAGACCCTCCAGGATGTCGAAGACCTCTCCCTGACGCTCGAGGTCCCCGTCCTCGAACCGGTCGAACAGGGCGTTGAGAACCTCGGCGCGTACGTCGCGCTCCCGCTCGCGGTCGACGTACTGGCGGAGTTGCTCCATCTCGGTGGCGTCGAGCGCGTACAGCGTGGGATTGAAGTCCTCCTGGCTGACCGTGGGCGGTGGAGCTTCCGCGGCGGCTTCGCCGGACACCGCCTCCGCGTCCTCCGCGCGCGCCTCCTCGAGCGCCTTCTCGAACTCCGACTGGTCGGCACCGAGCCCCGTCTCCGGCAGGTCGACGCCCTCCGCCAGAAGGTCGACGTACCGGTACTGGAAGGAGGCCAGGTCCGCCTCCCAGAGCAGCGTCAGGAGGTCGTCGTCGTCCTCCCGGGCGTGACGCGCCCTGTTCAGCACGTCGAGGAAGCGCGGCACCTCACCCTCGAATCCCGGCTCGAACTGCACGATGCGGAGCCCGTCCTTGTAGAGAAGGAACGCGAGTGAATCCGACCGGGTCTTGCTGACGTAGACCTCTTCACCCTCGAGCGAGAGGCTGTCCTCGGTCACGTGCAGGGCGATCTCGTCCATCTCGGACCAGAGCGCGACGAACTCGTCCGTGAGCGCCTGGACGAATCGCTTGTAGACGGGGTTGTTCTCGTCGTAGAGCTGGGAGGCGCGGAGTGCCTTGCCGAGCGTGACGACGAGATCGCGGACCTCGTCGAGCGGCAGCGTCGCGCCGAGCCCGCCCTCCCCGATCCCGAACCCCTCGCCGGTCACGCCTCGCCGAGCTCCCGTCCGGTGACGCGGGCGACGTGGGCGACGTCCTTGTCGCCGCGGCCACTGAGGCAGAGCACGAGTGGCCCTCGACCCGCATGGGTCTCCCCCATGCGCCGCATGTGAGCGATCGCGTGCGCGGTCTCGAGGGCCGGAATGATGCCCTCGAGCCGGGCCACGAGATGGAAGGCGTCGAGCGCCTCTTCGTCGGTCACGGACACGTAGGTGGCCCGGCCGGAGTCCTTCAGGAAGGAGTGCTCGGGGCCCACACCGGGATAGTCGAGCCCGGCCGATACCGAGTGCGCCGGAGCGACCTGGCCGTCCCCGTCCTGCAGGAGGTAGCTCATCGCCCCGTGAAGCACGCCCGGGCGGCCCGCCGAGAGGGTTGCGGAGTGCCGTCCGGACTCGATGCCCTCACCGGCCGCCTCGACCCCGATCAGCTCGACGCCCTCGTCGTTCACGAAGGGGTGGAAGATCCCCATCGCGTTCGAGCCCCCTCCGACGCATGCGATCACGGCGGCCGGAAGGCGGCCCTCCTTCTCGAGGATCTGCTTCCGAGTCTCCGCGCCGATCACGGAGTGGAAGTCCCGGACCATGCGGGGGAACGGGTCCGGTCCGACGACCGATCCGATGATGTAGTGGGTGTCCCCGACGTTGGTCACCCAGTCACGGATCGCCTCGTTGGTGGCGTCCTTGAGGGTGCTGGTGCCGGAATGGACCGGCCGCACCTCCGCCCCCAGAAGGCGCATCCGGTATACGTTGAGCGCCTGACGCTCGACGTCTTCGGCGCCCATGTACACGATGCATTCGAGCCCGAGAAGTGCACATGCGGTCGCCGTCGCGACGCCGTGCTGCCCCGCACCGGTCTCGGCGATGATGCGCTCCTTTCCCATCCGCTGCGCGAGGAGCGCCTGACCGATGGCGTTGTTGATCTTGTGCGCGCCCGTGTGGTTCAGGTCCTCCCGCTTGAAGTAGACGGGGCCGGCCCCGATCTCCTCCTCGAAGCGGTGCGCCCGATAGAGCGGGGTGGCACGTCCCACGTAGTCGGTCAGCAGGCTGCCGAGCTCCTCGCAGAAGCTGGCGTCCTCCCGGGTGGCGGCATACGCGGCCTCGACCTCGTCGAGGGCCGAGATGAGTGTTTCGGGAACGTAGCGGCCGCCGAAGCGGCCGAAGCGGCCGGGAGCGTCGAGTGTGGTGGTCACGTCGATCCGTTCAGGTCTGTTCGCGCGAGAGTTGGCGTGCCGCGCTGCGCGCGCCACGGACGAAGGAGCGTACCCGTCCCGGCTCCTTGATGCCGTGCGTGATCTCGACACCCGAGCTCACATCGACGACATCGGGGCGCATGTGACGGATGGCGTCGCCCACGTTTTCCGCGGTGAGCCCGCCCGCCGCAATGAAGCTTAACCCGTCCGGGAAGCGCCCGCGAAGTGGGGACAGCAGGTCCCATGGGAATCTGACCCCGGAGCCCCCGCGATGCTCCGGATGCCAGCCGTCGAGCAGCAGGCCGTCGGCGACGGGCGCGTAGGTCGCGATCGCCTCCTCGATCTCCTCCGCCGTCCGTACCCGCAGCGCCTTCCAGACCTGCCACGGTCCTTCGGCGCCCACCGCGCCGACCAGTTCCGCCGACTCCGTACCGTGCAGCTGGAGCACGGAAAGCTCGGCCTCCCTTCCGATCCGGACCAGATCCTCGAGCGTTTCGTCGACGGTCACGCCGATCACCGGAACCCCCGTTTCCGCTCCGTACGCGACGGCATTCTCGAGCGGCACCGACCGCCCGAATCCGGACGAGAGGATCGTACCGAGGTAGTCGGCACCGGCGTGGGCGGCCACCACGGCATCCTCGACCCGCGTGATGCCGCAGATCTTGACCCGCAGGGGCCACCCCTGGTCCGACCGCCCCTCGCTCATCTCCCGACCCGCGGATGACCTGCGAGCGACCGCACCGCCGCGGCGGGGTCGTCGGCCCGGAGCAGCGTCTCACCGACGAGGACCGCGTGGATCCCGGCCTGCCCGAGGCGCGCGACCTCGTCGCCGGATCGGATCCCGCTCTCGGACACCGTGACGACATCGGAGGGGAGCTCCGCCACCAGCCGCTCGCTCACGGCCAGATCGGTCGTGAAGCTGGACAGATCGCGGTTGTTGATGCCGATGATCCGGGCACCGGATTGCCGGGCGCGGCGGAGTTCGTCGGCGTCGTGGACCTCGACAAGGACGTCCATCCCGAGCGCCTCGGCGGCCTCGCGGAGCTCGCGGAGGCGAGCGTCGTCCAGGATGCGGACGATCAGGAGGATGGCGTCCGCGCCCGAAGCGCGGGCTTCCACCACCTGCACCTCGTCGATCGTGAAGTCCTTCCGGAGGGCCGGCAGCGCGACGGCGGCGCGGGCGGCCTCGAGGTCGTCGAGAGATCCGCCGAAGTACTGCGCGTCCGTGAGGACGGACAGGGCGGCCGCACCGGCCCCCTCGTACGCGGCGGCGAGCTCCGCGGGATCGAGGCCCGGCCGGATCTCACCGGCACCCGGTGAACGCCGCTTCACCTCGCTGATGACCCCCACCACCGAGCCGTCCAGCGCCCTCGCGAAGCCACGTGGTTCGGCACGATCGAGAGCCCGGGCGCGCAGCTCTTCGACGCGCCGCCGCACCTCGCGCACCTCGACTTCCTTGGTGGCGACGATTCGCGACAGGATGTCCGCGCGACGACTTCCTTGCGGTTCGGGCAAC
>DATFJS010000361.1:0-5307 GCA_035269045.1 Longimicrobiales bacterium
CGAGAATGGTTCGCGCACCCGGGCGGGAGGATGGCCCGACCGGCCCCTCAGAAGCCGACGCCCGGTCCCCCCGCGGCGCCACCCGCCTGGAAGACGAACTGCCCGTAGAGACCGACCTGGAACTGGGTCGACCCCGTCCGCTGACCGACGAAGGACTGACGGTCGGTGAAGCTCGCCTGGAGGCCCACCTCGAAGTCCCGCACCCGGGTGTCCATCGTGAAGCTCAGGCCTCGATTGACCTGGTCGACGAAGGCGACGCACTCGGTACGCGCCCGCTGCACCCGGCACTCCCGCTCTCCGACGTAGGTCGCGATGAGCGAAACGCGGAGGGGATCGGCGAGGTCGACGGACAGGAGCGTCGGAAGCGCGATGACCGAACTCGCCGCGACCCGGTGGGTGGCACGATCACGCTCGGTGTCCCCGGTCGGATCGCGTCCGGTGCCGTCGAGAAGCGACCCGCGGTAGCTGGTGACCAGGGACCCGATCCAGGTGAGCGTCACATCCCACGGGACGTTCCACTCGTCCTGGATGCGCGTCTGCGCGGTCTGCCCGAACACCGTCTCGGTACGGGCCCGCCGCACGGACGTCGAGACGGTGACGCGCTCGAGTACCACCTGCCAGCTGTCCGGGAGCGAGAGATCGCTCAGCGACCCGCGCACGTCCGGCCACACGCGGCGCCGCACGACGCGATCGGCACGTCGGTCGAGCGTGGCGGCCTCGGATCGCTGGTATCCGAAGTCGAGCGAGCCACGGCTGCCCGCCAGCCCCCAGTTCCACGTCGAGGCGGTCCGGTCGATGAAGGTGGCCGCCGTGTCGGCGTCGATCACCCGGAAGCCGTCGAGCGACGTCCACCCCAGCTGGAATGCGGTCGCGGGATCGACCGGGTCCCGGTTGTAGCGCGCGAACACGCCTTCCTGGCGGGTCAGCCGGACGGGCCGCAGCAACGACAGCACGGTGCCCGCCCCCTCCGAGTCGTCCCCGACTCCGCTCGCCACGCGGAGGATTCGGCCGATGTCCAGGGCGAATCGGCCCTCGAGATCCCGCTCTCCGCGCACGTTCTGCTCGAGCACGCGCACGGAGTCGGCCCCCGCCTGCTCGAAGCCCACGAAGGTGGGATTGCGATCCCCGCTGTATCGTGTGGTCAGCGCGAGGTCGGGCGTGAACCAGGAGACCCATCGCGGCGCCCATCCGACGCGTGTCGTCACCCGTCGCCTCGTCTCCCACCCGAGGTTCAACCCGGCGACATCACGACGAGCCTCGGCGATGAGATCCTGTACCTCCGGATCCCGCACGGCCTCTTCCGGGGCGAGAAGGTCACGCCCGGACACCAGCGTCGCGCCGGCCGTGAGCGACGGAACCGGCCGGAAGCCGATTTCCGCGACCGCCTCCAGATCTTCCCGCGGCGCCCGGGCCGCCGGCACCGTCGAGTCTCCCGGAAGCGTCGTGATGGCGTCGTACCGGCGGATCGCATTGTCCTGGCGCGCGTAGGCGGCGCCCACCTCGACCCGCTCGGGCGCCCACCGGATGCGTGACGACAGCACCGACTCCTCGAGGCCGTCGGGGAGCAGCGCCCGCACGATCGGCTCGACCACGGACGGCACCGGGTCGAACTCCCGTGGAGCGATGCGCTTGTCCCACCCGACCCGTGCGTCCAGGCCTCGCGTGTCGACCGTCGAGGTGATCGACGACGCATCGCTCGTGTAGGTCGACACGCTCGCCCCGAATCCATCCAGAAGCGCACGGGCGAGGAACCGGTCCGACGATGTCACCTTCCGGAATCCGAGCGTCACGCGTGTCTGACCCGAGCCGGTGTCGCGCAGATCACGGATGCGGTCGGCGCGCACGTCGGAGTTGTCGAGAAAGGTCGGATCGAGGGTGCGACGCGCCCAGCTGACCGAAAGCGGCATCTCGACGCCCCAGCCGGAAGGGGCCAGACGCTCGAGGCGGATGTCGGTGACCAGCGACAGCCGGCGATCTCCCTGGTTGCTCCGGCGCTCCCGGAGCTGACGGAAGTCGGCCCCCCGGGTGGTCATGCTGAAGCGGCTCTCGATCAGGTCGCCGGCGCGAACCGTCGCCTGCACGTTTCCGGCGATTCCGACGTCCCGCACACCGCGATCGAGACGGAGCTCGTTGATCCAGACCTCGCCCCGGAAATCGGTCTCGCCCTCGTTCCAGATTCCGAACGACACCTCCCGGACATTTGCGAGGTCCGGGGCCCGCCCGCGGTCTCGCAGCACGATCGCGTAGGTCGAGTCCGCGCTGAAGAGCGTGATCGGTGGGTCTCCGGAGGACCTCGGTCGCTGGATGAGTTCCTCCTCGGCCCGACGACGCAGGTCGATCAGCACATCGAAGTCGATGACCACCTCCGGCAGCCAGTCGGACTGCACGACGCCCGCCCCCGCCGGGACGCGCAACGGCGTCCGGTACAGATAGAAGTTCTCCGGGCCGGTCCCGATCTTCATGAAGAAGCGCACCTCGCCCTGCGGATCCCAGTCGCCGCGCACCGGGACGACCCAGAGCCTCGCCTCGTTGTAGTCGAGGAAGTTCCTCGGCCGCTGTGGATAGCGGGTGTAGACCTCGGCCCGGTTGCCCGGCGCCAGGCCGTCGACCGATACGGACAGCGCCCGCTCGTTGAACTCGATCCCCTGTCCGCCCACGGCGATCGACGGGTCCGCGAGCTGCTCGAGGACGCCGGGGGGCGACGCGTACCCGTCGCCCTCGGTGAGGCGGGACACCGGGCCGACTTCGACGCGCCCACCGAAGGCGGCGGTGTCCCCGACGATGCCCGTCAGGACGCCCTCCGGTCCGCGCCGGATCCAGCGGGACCCCACCAGAGCCAGTCGAGCCACCGTCAGGTCGACGGCGCGTTCGGCCACCACCGTGAACCGGATGTGGCGCACGGCGCGCAGGTCCGACTCCGTCACCGGGCCGTTCACCTCGAGGGCGGAAGGGTCCCGGATGGGAATGCGGTACAGCCGGAAGTCGGTCCCGGTCTCGCCGACATTCCGGACGAGGTACGGCGACGACCCGTCCAGTTCGAGTTCCCAGCGAAGCGTCCGCTCGGCGGTGTCGAGGACGCCGTCTCCGTCGAGATCCTCGGAGTCGTTCCGGCCGTTGTTCCGGGTGCAGTTCGCGCGATCGTCCCCCAGCCGGAAGACGCGCCCCGGCTCCGACTCGCACGTCTCCCCCCACACCCCGAAGCGATCGAGCTCGTCCCCCCAGATCTGGCCGAGCGCGGGGTCCGCCTCCTGATCGAGGCGGTCCAGCCCCCACGGAATTCCGTTGCCCTTCACGCCGGAGGTGGCCCCACCCTCCGCCACGAAATAGGCGTCTTCCGACACCGTCCCCAGGTCGACCAGCAGCGTCGCCCGCTCCCCGCGCGCCACGTAGAACTCGAGGAAGTCGGTCCGCGTGAGGTCGGTGCCGTTGGGGGCGAGGGTGGTCGTGATGCTCGCGAACCGATCCCCCGGCGACACGTCCCCTGCGGGCCCCACCGGATCGAAGGTCAGGCGCAGGCCGGGCTCCCGAACGCGCGAACCCGCCACCCGGATCTGCCGGTCGATCTCCTCGCGTGGCAGGAAGCCCTCGTGGATGCCCACCGAGTCGCCGTTCATCCCCTCCACGATCCAGGTATGCTGCCACGCCAGATCCGCGAGCGACTCGGGGCGGATCGGAGGCAGTGGTGACGCGAAGCCGGATGCCGGAGAGGGGGCGCTGCCCAGCGTCCACTCGTACGAGAGGAGCGACAGCCGGCGCCGGTCGGAGGCATCGAAGTCGTCGAGGAAGACGTCGCCCTGCGTGTTCGGTGTCGGGAGCGACACCGCGAGCTCGCCGTCCAGCGAGAAGGACGACCCCTCGACCGAACGGAGCCCCGGAATGGCCGAGAGTGCGCGATCGAGCCAGCTCATCGACCGCTCGACCCGCCCACCCAGCCCCCCGAGCGCGATGGCGGCCGGCTCCAGGCCGAGCACGGGGCGCGTCACGACGGTCCGCTCCTGCTGATACAGCGCCAGCAGGTCGAGCTCGCCCCGCTCGGGGGTACCCACGTGCCCGACGAGACCCACCACCGACGTGGGTGCGTTCCGGAAGAGCTGCTGCTGCTCCCACGTGGCCCGGATCGTCGCGTCGGGGTCGGTCGCGAACAGCACATCGGGCTGGAGCAGCGTCACGAGCCCCGCGTCGTAGCTGATCTCGTAGTCGATCCCCCGGACCAGTTCGCGGTCCCCGAGCCGGATCCGTTCGCTCCCCTCGCGAACCCCGAACGCACCGAGCGAGAAGGTCGAGATCACCCCCTCCGAGCGGACCCGGTACGGAATCGTCAGGCGAAACAGTCCTCCGTTCCGGCGTTCGAACGGATCCTCCGCCTCGTAGATCTGCTCGTTCGCGGCGTCGCCGAGCAGGGTGAGCGTCTCCGTCTCGTCCAGCCCCAGGGCCGGATTGGGCGGGGGTTCCGCGAAGGGACGCAGCGTCGGGAAGACGAGGAAGGTCCCCGGGACGATGGGCGGATCCTGGAAGAGCTCCGCGCCGGGGGTGTAGACGAATGCCGGGTCGATCCGGTCGAGCGGCGACTCCCGGTCCACCCCGAAGAGCTGCAGGTAGGTGACGTCCTCCCCGTTCGGGGCCCGCTCGAAGGTGCGGCCCGCGCTCGGCTCGCCCAGCGAGATCACCGGATTCACCGACGCGGGCTCGACGTCCGGGGAGGCGGAGACCCGATACACCTGGTGCATCTCCAGCTCCCAGGTCGCCCGGCCCGGCTGGTGGTTCGCGTCGGTCGCCTTGAGGAGCTTGAGCTCTGGTCGGCCGCCCGCGCGGTAGACCTCCTCCGGGTTGTAGTCGCCGATCGTGTCGCCCGCGGCCGTGATGTACGTCACGGCCAGCATCTCGTCCCGGGTCAGCGGGCTCCGAAGGGCCACCCAGAGCCCGCTGGGGTGCACGAAGTACTCCTGCCCGGGCACGAGGGCCCGGAACCAGCCGGATTCCCGGACCGTGTCGCCCCGGGCGCCCAGCACCGCATCCGCCTGGATGTAGCCCTCGACCTGCTGCCGCGCGGCGGGGTCGTTCTCGAAGCGGTAGAGCTGGATGGGGTCGAACCCCGGCACGAGGTCGGACGGCAGCGCGCCGGCGTCCAGGTCCAGAACGTCGACGTGCGGATACTCGTCGAACTCGATCGGATCGACCAGGAAGAGGAACTGGCCGCGCTGGAAGTCGGCATCGTCCACGACGACGGTGTCCTCCTGGACGAAGCGACGCTGATTGCCGACGCCGGTCAGTCGGAACTCGCGGGAATTGAGGTCGCCGCGCTGCTCC
>DATFJS010000362.1:0-2017 GCA_035269045.1 Longimicrobiales bacterium
TGAGCTCGTTGAGCATGATCTGTCTGACGCCGCCCTCGGCCTCGATCGCCGGGAAGCGGACGACGCACTCCATCGCCTCCGCGCCGGCTGAGCCGTCGTCGTTGACCGTGTCGGAATCGAAGCGGCGGATGTACCCGTCGGATCCCCCGAGCCAGACGCGGCGGTCCTCCGGGTCGCTCGAGCCGCTGGGCGTGGTGACGGCGGTGGGCCCCACCACGAGCGGGTACTTGTCGGTCCGGAAGGCGTCGGCCCGGACCTCGTAGATGACGTGCTCGCCGACGGTCGTTCCGTCCGCGGGGCGAAGGAAACAGTGAACCACCTGATCGACCTCGTCGTAGCCCATCTCGATCTCGAGCGTTTCCGGGTTGAGCCGGCCGACGAGCTCGTCGATCTTCCCGTGAGACAGGGGCTCCGGCGTGAAGGAGCCGCGGGGCATCTTGAACAGACCCGAGCTGCCGACGAAGTAGAGCGTGCCGTACTCGTCGAACACGAACGCGCGAGCGCCGAGAATCCCGGTCTTGGGGCTGATGATCGTGACGGCGCCGCCGAAGTTGGGATCGCCCTCGAGCACGTACAGGCTCGACGCGCACCCGAAGATGAGATAGTCGTCCGAGAACGGGATGAGGGCGTTGATGGCGTCGCCTACCTCGCCCCCGTCGAACCCGGCCCCCGCGACGGGCGCCGTGGCGAGCGGGTCGTTTGCGAAGCCCCAATCGAGCGGGTTGAGGGACCGGCTCTTGTACCACGCGGACGGGTTGAGCGGCTGACGGGCGAGGTAGACCGAGCCCCGGTAGTTGGCGATGAGGCCGCATCCCTGCGGGAGCGTGCCGGTCCCGTCGTTGCTCACCGCGCTCGCCCACGTCTCGACCTCATCGCCGTCGACGTCGACGATGATCGCCCCCGTGCCATCGACCGCCCACACCTTGTTCTTCCCGTCGCGCGGGTCGAACCTCGTCACCGCTTCGACGCCGCGCCCGCTGAGCCCGCCCGATCCGATCTGCGCGATATCGTCGCCGACCTCGCCCGCGTAGACGCGGTTGGTGGTGAACGCGACGATTCGGTCGATGTTGAGGCTGGTCACGCCGACGCCTCCCTCGCGGCCTCACACACGAAACCGACCTCGGCGCCGCCCGCGCCCTCCGCCTCGCCGATGATGTAGAGCTGGCTGTTGTACACCGCTCCGGCGCCCCCCTTGCTGTTGGCGGGGCTCCCGTTCACTTCCTGCGTCCAGATGCCCGCGAAGTCCTCGTCAATGAGCGCCTCCCACGCCGTGCCCGCCTCGTTGAGCCTCGCGACGCCGACCATGGTGAGCGAACCGCTCATGTCGAACCGGCCGATCGCGTAAAGCCGGCTGTCGTAGATGACGAAATGCGTGACGTCGCCGTCGAAGCCGTCGCCGACCGCCACCCACGCCGTGCCGTTCCACCTCGCCACGCGGTTGAGGGTCGTCGATCCCGTGTTGCCGTCGGCGGTGAACTCGCCCCCCGCGTAGATCGAGCCGTCGAACTCGATGAGGGCGTGAACGTCGTTGTTGAACCCGTCGCCCATGGCGTTCCACGAGCCCATCGAGGCCGGATCCCAATACCCGACGCGGGCGGCGCTGGTGCCGTCGCCCATCGTCGAGAACTGACCCCCCAGCACTAGCGCGTTGCTCCCCGATCCAAGGAGCGTCGTCGGGAGGATGTCGTACACCTCGCCGTTCACGCCGTTGGCGGTCTCGCCGCTGGCGGTGAGGCTGAACAGGCTCGAGCCGTCCCATCCGCCGATGCGGTTCCCGGGGTTTGTGAACGCGCCGCAGATGAAGAGCGCCTCGCCTGCGCCGTCGTCCCACACCCTCGCCTTCCGCGTCCTGTTGTTCGTCCCGGCGCCGACGGTCCCCCAGGTCGTGCCGTCGTACACCGCGAAGCGCGTGCCCGGCGTCGTGAAGTCGCCGACCGCGTAGAGCTGCGTTCCGCCGCCGAGCCCATCGTCCCACGCCACGAGCCCAAGGACGCTCGACGCGGCCGTCCACGAGTCG
>DATFJS010000363.1:0-5693 GCA_035269045.1 Longimicrobiales bacterium
CTCGGTCGGCACCCGTCGCAGTCAGATCATCCACGTCGACTGACGAGGACGAGAGAGAAGGGGGACCGCCATGTTCGACGAACTCGGAAAGAAGCTTGACGCAGCTCTGGGGAAATTCCGCCAGCGCGGAGTCCTGACGGAGCCGATGATCAAGGAGGGGCTCCGCGAGGTGCGGCGAGTCCTGCTCGAGGCGGACGTCAACTTCCAGGTCACGCGCGACTTCCTGAAGCGCGTCCAGGAGCGGGCCCTCGGCGAAGACGTCATGAAGTCGGTCCAGCCGGGCCAGCAGATCGTGAAGATCGTCCACGACGAACTCGCGACGCTGATGGGCGAGGGCCGGGTCGAGATGAAGTGGTCGTCCGCGCCGCCGACGATCATCATGGTGGTCGGCCTGCAGGGTGCCGGTAAGACCACCTCGGTCGCCAAACTGGCGAAGCGCTGGGACCGCGAGGGTCGCAAGCCGATGCTGGCCGCCTGCGACCTCCAGCGGCCCGCCGCGATCGAGCAGCTCCAGACGCTGGGGAAGCAGATCGACGTCCCCGTCCACGCCGGCGAGTTCGGGGGCGACCCCGTCGCCACCGCCAAGGCGGCGGTGTCCGCCGCGCGCGAACAGGGCCGGAACGTCCTCATCGTCGACACCGCGGGACGGCTCCAGATCGACGAGCCGCTCATGGCCGAGCTGGGCCGCATCAAGTCCGAGCTCGAGCCGCAGGAGATCCTGCTGGTCGCCGACGCCATGACGGGTCAGGAGGCGGTCCGGATCGCCGAGGGCTTCGACGAGACGCTCGACATTTCCGGCGTCGTGCTCACGAAGATGGATGGCGACGCCCGGGGCGGTGCTGCCCTCTCGATCCGCGGCGTGACCGGCAAGCCGATCAAGTTCGTCGGGGTCGGAGAGGGTGTCGACGCGCTGGAGGAGGCCGACCCCGAGAGGCTCGCCGGTCGCATCCTGCAGATGGGCGACGTGGTCGGCCTGGTCGAGCGCGCGCAGCAGGCGATGGACGTGGAGGAGCAGGAAGCCCTCCAGAAGAAGATGCTCGGGGGCGGGAAGTTCACGCTCGAGGACTTCCTCGTCGCCATGCGGCAGGTCCAGAAGATGGGCCCGCTCGATCAGCTCCTGAAGCTCATTCCCGGCGGGAAGAAGCTGAAGATCCCGACGCAGAACATGGATCCGAAGCGGATGAAGCACGTCGAGGCGATCATCCTCTCCATGACCCCGCAGGAACGCGAGAACCCGAAGATCATCAACGGCTCCCGTCGCGCCCGCATCGCGAAGGGCTCGGGCCGTCCCGTCTCCGAGGTGAACCGTCTGCTCAAGCAGTTCAAGGAGATGCAGGGCTTCATGAAGAACATGAAGGGGATGATGGGCGGCGGAATGGGGAAGATGCTCGGCGGCGGCTTACCGGGGATGCCCTTCGGGCGTTAGGAGGTCGAAGCGCCGCACCCGGGGGTCCGGAACTTCCCGGCCGGGGTGGCGTGTACATCGGCTGGACACGCGTCGGCAGGGGGGTCGCCCGCTCAACGCTGGGCCCTTCGGCGGTGTCTGAGAAATCGGAGGGGGCTGGACCATCTCGTGTGGCCATGTCGCCGCGCCCTTCCGAGACCCGACAACCGACGCGTTCCTGATGCCATATCGCCGACATCGCACGTCTTTCCTCATCGCCGCGCTCGCGGTGCTGGTCTCCGCCGTCCCGACCTCCGGGCAGCAGATCATCGACCTGACGCTCGAGAAGATGGTCGACCTCACGATGGAGAACTCGTTTCGAATCCAGCGGGTCGACCTCGATCTGCAGCGGACGCGGTTCAACCTCCGGGCGGAGCAGGCCCGCCTGAAGTCGCAGGTCGATCTCCGTCTCCAGGTTCCGACGATCAACGTGCAGTCCGAGACGGAGTTCGACGCTTCGCTCGGCCGGAACATCATCGCCCGCGAGAACTCGCAGCGGTGGCAGGCCGATCTCTCGATCAGCCAGCCGGTCATTCTCTTCGGGTATCCGACGGGGGGAGAACTCTCCGTGAACAGCCGCGTCTACCAGTACAAGCAGGTGGACAACGACGGGGACATCTTCAACCAGTACTACAATCGGTACTTCCTCCGGTACGAGCACGGTCTCTTCCAGCCGAACGAACTCAAGAACGACCTCGAACAGGCGCAGCTCGACGTCGAGGAGTCGCAGCTCGAGTACCAGGAGGACCTGATCGACGTGATCAACGGCGTCGCGTACACCTACCTGGGCATCTTCCGGCAGGCATACGAGATCGAGATCGAACAGGGGTACATCGAGCGGCTGGAGACGGCCCTTGCCCTCGCCGAGGATCTCGCGGACGAGGATCCGGAGCGCGAGTCCGACGTCGAGCAGATCACCATCGAACTCGCGAACGCGCAGCAGGAGCTTCAGCAGACGCGTGCGGAATTCCGGCGTCGCTCCGTCGAGATCAAGCAGGACCTCCGCCTCAACCCGATGGACTCGCTCGTGGTTCCGGATCCGCGGCTGGAGATCCAGCCGGTGGACTTCGACACGGAGCTGGCGATCAGCCGTGCCCGCGAGCTGACGCCCCGGCTGCGCAACATCCAGATCAACTACCGCAAGTCCGAGATCGGCCTCCAGGAGTTCGAGGGCCGGAGCGGATTCCGGATGGATCTCGAGTTCACGTACGGGCGCGAGATGCGCGACCAGGTCTGGAACGATCTCTTCGGCGAGCCCGAGGACAGCTACTCGGTGTCGATCGACGCGAATCTTCCGATCTGGGACTGGGGCGCGCGGGAGGCGCGCATCGAGTCGCGCAAGATCGGGCTGCAGCAGACCCGTCTGCGCATGGAGGAGGAGCAGCTCGAGATCGATGCCGACATCGCGAATCAGATCACCAGCCTCGAGGAGAACGAGGAGCGAGTGTTCAGCATGTCGAACAACTTCGAGCTGGCGCAGACCAGCACGGACCGCGTGCTCGACCGGTACGGATCCGGCTCGATCGGGATCCTCGAGCTGCTCCAGGCGCTCGACCGTGAGCAGGAGACGCACCGGAACATGCTCGACGCCTACAACGCCTGGCGTCGCGGCCTGATCAACCTCCGGGGCGCCACGTGGTGGGACTGGGAGCGGAACATGCCGGCCCTCGAGGGCTTCGGGATCTCCGTTGCCGACGATCTGGACTTCGACACGGATCCCTAGGTCCGGCAGGGCGGGCCGCCCGCAGGTAGTCGGCGCGGCCCACCCGATTCCGGGGTGACGGGCGGCCTCAGCCCGTCACCTCGTCGTAGACCACGCCGAGATTCCGTGCCGGGCTGCCGGAAATGTCCGCCAGCGAGTCGGGCTGAAGCGCCTCGACCTCGTCCTTGCTCCGACCCTCGGACACGGCCGTTTCCACGGCGGCGCGAAGCTGGTCGAAGTACTCGTACTGCCGTTCGAGGCCGGCGCGGCCCACGATCTCGCCGTGGCCCGATACCACCACGGTGTCGGCGTCGCAGAGGTCGATCATGGCGCGAAGCGAGCGCTGCCACCCTTCCGAGTCGACTCCGCCGTTCTGGTCCATGAACCCGTGACGACCGACGAAGAGCAGGTCGCCCGTGTGGATGACGTTGACCTCGGGAAGATGCAGGAAGACGTCGTTGTCGGTGTGGCCGGCACCCACGTGCCGAAGCAGGACCGTGCGGTCACCGACGCGGACCTCCCGCTCGGTCTCGAACGTCTCGTTCGGGGTGAGATCCTCGGCCGACGCCCGCTCGATGCTGCGCGCTTCCTCGATCAGGTCGTCGATGACGCGGGGGTCCACCCCTTCCTGCGACATCCGGTCGATCGTCTGCGAAATCCGGTCGTTGGTCTGCCCGGCGATCGCTTCCGCCTGCTCGCGGACCCGGCGCTGCGCGTTCGGGTTGGCGATGAGCGGCAGATCGCCCGCGAATGCGACGTTCCCGCCGATGTGATCGCCGTGATGGTGGGTGTTCACCGCGACCGTGACGGGTGTGCCGAAGGCCTCCGCTTCACGCCGGAGGGTGTGGCCCAGGCCGAGGTTCTTCGCGTCCGACACGAGTGCCTCTCCGCCACTGGCGACCAGCAGGACGTTGCCTCCGCCCCCGATCGCCGCGCGAACGCCCGGTGCGACCTCCTGCCAGGTGAAGTAGGTGTCCTGGCGCCACGGGGACGCGCCCAGGCGCCCGGGGAGCGCCAGGCCAGCGGCACCGGCGAGCATCATCCCGGTGAACTCTCGGCGGGTGAACGCGTGGGCGGACGGATCCGACTGCGTGGAACGGGTACGGTTCTGCATGGGCGTGACCCTCCTTCGGATGAGCGAATTCGACGACGGATCGCCTACACTCCGGCGACGTCCGGGTGCCGCCCCGGGATACTGGCGCGCCCCCCATTCCCATCATGGCGCCTTACGACTATTTTTTCAGGCTCCCCCGGCGCCCGCTGCGCCGTGCGGGTGATCGACCACAACCCACCGCGGTCCGCTTCACCGAATGGTGTCCGGCACGCGGGCTGGCCAGAACCGAAAGCATGTCCGTAAAGATTCGCCTCAAGCGCATGGGTCGGAAGAAGGCGCCGCACTACCGCGTCGTCGTCACCGACAAAGCCTCTCCTCGCGACGGTCGCTTCGTCGAGTCGCTCGGCTACTACAAGCCGCTCTCGGAGCCGGCCAGGCTGGTACTCGATCTCGATCGGGTCGACTACTGGATCGGAAAGGGCGCGCAGCCCTCGAACACCGTGAAGTCTCTCATCGTGCGGGCTCGCGAGGGCGGCGACGATACGGTCGCGGTCGGCGAGGTCGACGCCGAGGAGCGGAAGCAGCAGGCGAAGGAGGCCCTCGCCGCGAAGCGCGCGGCCGAGCAGGCCGCGGCCAAGCAGGCGGAAGAGGAAGCCGCCGCTGCCGAAGCTGCCGCCAGGAAGGAGGCCGAAGAGGCCGAGGCGAAGGCGAAGGCCGAGGCTGCGGCCGAAGCGGAGGCCGAGTCTTCCGACGACGAAGGATCCGACGACGATGCCGCGGCCGACGAGGCCGCGGACGAGTCCGACGACGCCGATGCGTCCGACGAGGACGAAGAAAAGACGGACGAGTAGGCTTCGGATCGACCCGTGGGTCGCTCCGTGGAGTACCTCGTCGTCGGATACGTCGAGAAGCCGCACGGTACGAACGGCGAAGTCGCGGTTCGTGTACTGACCGACCACCCCGAGGGCGTATTCCGCCCCGGGGTGGTTTTGCGTGGTAGCCGGGACGGCCGCGCGCCGGACCCCGACTTTCCGCCGCTCCGGATCACGGACGTCCGTGTGGTCCCCGCGGGGCGCCTGCTGTCGTTCGGTGGTGTAGAGGACCGGGATACCGCGGACACACTGCGGGGCCTGAATCTCATGGAGCATCGGGACAACCTGGAGCCCCTCGGGGACGACGAGGTCTACCTGCACGACCTCGAGGGACTGGAGGTCTTCGGGCCGGACGGAGCCTCCATCGGGTCCGTCACGATCGCGTACGACCTCCGTCCCGCGCCGCTGCTCGAGATCCGGCGACCGGACGGCCGCACGTTCATGATCCCCTTCCGACGGGAGTTCGTCCCCGACGTGGACATCCCGGCGGGCCGGCTCACGCTCGACGCCCCGCCGGGGCTCCTCGAGCTAGACGACGCATGAAGATCAACTTCGTCACGATCTTTCCCGAGTTCTTCGCGGGGCCGCTCGGGCTCTCGATTCCGTCCCGGGCACGCGACG
>DATFJS010000364.1:0-20773 GCA_035269045.1 Longimicrobiales bacterium
GCACCACGCGCGACCACCTCCTCCATCGGGTCGAGGAGATCCTGAACCCCGTCCCCGGTGACCCGGGCACGATCGGCGCGGGTGCCGACGTGGTCCGGACGCCCGCCGGAGACCTCCTGGTGATCCGACTCACCACGCTTCCGTTCGCCGCCGCGCGGTGGGAGGATCGGATCCGGGCGCTTCCGAGCAGCATCACCCCCCCCTTCGACCCCGAGTTCTTCCGATGGGAGCGGCGGCGCTTCCGGGCCCACCTCCTGCTCGAGGACGCGCACGCCGGCCCGCGGTCGCTTCGCATCGCGCGGGACCTGCTCGAGACCGGCTCGGTCCGCGCGCTTCAGCAGGAGGCGTGGGAACTCGCGCCCGACGACCTCGCCCACGCCGCGGAGCGACTGGGGCCACCCCGAATCCTCGTCTTCGGACCCGATGTGGACGAGGACACTCCGCCTTCCTGAAGCTATCGTGCTCGACCGAAGGTTGTCGCAGCCGGGGGTCGCCTGTAATCTTGATGGCTCTTCCAATTCCACCTGCAGGAGCAGTCAGCGAATGAAGCGCAGCTTCTTCTCCCTTCTGGCCGGGACGCTCTTCCTCGCGGCGTGCAGTCCGGCCGAAGTCGTCGTTTCGGTCGAACTCCAGTCCGCCGAGGGTGAACCTCGCCCGATCGGCGATCTAGAGGTGCAGCTCATCCCCTTCGATCGCGATCAGGTCTTCGATTCGCTCGAGACGGTGTACGGAACGCCCGAGCCGGAAATTCCGACCGACGTGCTCGCGGCGCAGGAAGCCATTGCGGAGGCACAGCAGGAGTGGCAGATGCAGCTCCAGCGCGAGGCGGATCTCCGCGAGCAGCTGCAGAACATCAGCAACGAACTCGAAGGGCTCAACCCGGGGATGGCGCGCTACCGCGTCCTCTTCAGGGAGTTCAACGACGTCGAGAGCCAGCTCAACGCCGCCAGCCGCGCGGCCGAGGCCGCCTTCCAGGAGTTCACCGAGCTCCAGGCGGCCAACATCGCGGCGGCGGACTCGATCCGGATCGTCCGTGAGGCGTGGGCGAACGACGCCTTCGCCGAGGTGGACATCGCCTTCATGCAGCGCTTCGAGGCGACCGGGCTCGAGACGGCGGTCGATACGACCGATGCGAGTGGTGTCGCACGCATGGCCGTTCCTCCGGGCACGTACTGGGTCTACGCCCGCTTCGAGCGTGCGAACGACGAGCTCTACTGGAACGAGATGGTCGAGATCACCGGAGGGGACCCCTTCGTGATCACGCTGGACATGGAGAACGCGGAGGCCAGGCCGCTCCTCTGACGCGGAACTGTCCGAAGCACTTCGACACCCCGGTCGCCGACGGCGGCCGGGGTGTTCGTATATTGAGGAGGCCCAACGTGTCTCCGACCCCCTGGCGCATGTCCGACACCGCCGCACGCCGATCGCCCCTGATGACGGTCGATTCCGACGGAATCTGCTGGATCACCTTCGCCGATCCTAACCGACGGATGAACGTCCTCGACGAGGGCGTGATGGCGCGCCTGGCGGATCACGTCGACGCCATCGCCGACCGCGCGGACGAGATTCCCGCCGTCGTGTTCTGGTCGGGAAAGCCGGACAGCTTCATCGCGGGGGCGGACATCGAGGCCATCGGTGATCTGGAGGGCCCGGAAGACGCGGAGGAAAAGTCGCGACTCGGCCAGGCGATCTTCCGGCAGGTCGAACAGTTGCCCATGCCGACCATCTGCGCCGTGCACGGGATCTGTCTCGGCGGGGGTGTCGAACTCGCGCTCGCCTGCCAGTATCGGGTCGCCTCGACCCACGAGAAGACGAAGTTCGGCCTTCCGGAAGTGCAGCTGGGCCTCCTGCCGGGCTGGGGCGGCACGACCCGACTCCCCCGGCTCATCGGTCTCCAGAGTGCGCTCGACCTCATCCTGACGGGGAAGAACATCCCCGCTTCGCGCGCGAAGCGGGTCGGCCTCGTCTCCCATACCTTCCCGCCGGAGGGGTTCCGCGAATCCGTGCGGGAATTCGCGCGCGAGGCCTTCGACCTCCCGCGGGGCGCCTCGCGGCCGACTCCCGGACTTCGCGACCGCCTCCTCGAAGGAAATCCCATCGGACGACGCGTCGTCTTCCGAATGGCTCGGTCGAACGTGCTGGAGAAGACGGGGGGCAACTACCCGGCGCCCCTGAAGATCCTCGAGGTTCTGCGGGACACCTTCCCGGGGTCACTCGAGAAGGCGTTCGCCCGCGAGGCGAATGCCTTTGGTGAGCTGGCCGCGACGTCCGTCCACCGCCACCTCCTCCACCTCTTCCACCTTCGGGAGGGCGCCAAGAAGCTACCCGACATCTCTGTCGACCCGTCGCCCGTCGACCGTCTGGGCGTGCTCGGAGCCGGCGTGATGGGCGGCGGCGTCGCACAACTCGCCGCCGCGAAGGGGCTCGAGGTCCGGATGCGGGACATCCGGGACGATGCCGTGACCGGAGGCCTCGCCCATGCCCGCTCGCTCTTCCGCAAGCGCGTCGAGCGCAAGCGGATGACGCGTGCCGAGGCGGACCGGAAGATGGAGGCGATCGTCGGAGGCCTCGACCTGCACCTGGTCGCCAACGTCGACCTGCTGGTGGAGGCCGTGGTCGAGCGGATGGACGTCAAGAAGCAGGTACTGGCCGAGGTCGAGGGGGTGATGCGGGAGGACGCCGTCATCACGACCAACACGTCGTCGCTCTCCGTCGAGGAGATGAGCGAGGCGCTGGAGCGTCCGGAGCGGTTCTGCGGGCTGCATTTCTTCAATCCCGTTCACCGGATGCCGCTGATCGAGATCATCCGGACGTCACGGACCTCGGAACGGACCATCGCGACGGTGCACGCGCTCGCGCTCCGACTGGGGAAGGTCCCGGTGATCTGCGAGGACGGCCCCGGCTTCCTCGTCAACCGGATTCTTGGACCCTACCTCAACGAGGCGGGACATCTGCTTTCGGAAGGTGTGGCGATCGAGGCGATCGACGAGGTCGCCGTGGACTTCGGGATGCCGATGGGACCGATCCGGCTCCTGGACGAGGTGGGAATCGACATCGCCCGGCACGCCGGCGAGACGCTGCACGAGGCGTTCGGTGAGCGCATGACCCCCGCCCCCGCGCTGGTCGCGCTCGAGGGCTCGGAGCGGCTGGGCAAGAAGAACGCCCGCGGGTTCTACCGATACGAGGACGGCAGGGAAAAGGGCGTCGACGAGTCCGTCTACGCGGAGATCGGCGGCGGCCCGCGGGTCGAGGCCGACCCGGACGAGATCCGGCGTCGGCTGATTCTGGTGATGGTGAACGAGGCCGTCCGCATTCTCGAGGAGGGCATCGTCCGATCGGCGGGCGCGGTCGATCTCGGCATGATCATGGGAACCGGCTTCCCGCCCTTCCGGGGTGGGCTGCTCCGGTTTGCCGACGAGCAGCACCCGCGCCTGCTGATCCAACGACTGGAAGAACTCGAGGAGCGCCACGGAGTCCGCTTCGCGCCGGCTCCCATGCTCGTCCGTGCGGCCGAGGAGAATCGCCTTCTCTACGACCTCTTCCCGGACGACCCCTCCGGTCGATGACGGAGCCGTACCCGGCCGTGCGGCCAGGCACTCCGGTCGAGATCGAATATCACCGAGCGGGTGCCGAGACCCTCATCTACCGACAGTGGCTCGCCCACGCGGGGTCCGAGGGGATCGTGACCGTCCAGGCGTCCACGCCGATCCCGGACACCAAGACCGTCGACGACCGACCGATCCTCGCCCCGGGTTCTCCGGTCGTCTGGTTCACCTTCGAGGGCGCATGGCACGACATCGGCGCCTTCCACCTCCCCGACGGGACGCCGACGGGGCACTACGCGAACATCCTCACGCCCGTCCGGCTCGACCCGCCGTCGTCCGACCGGTGGACATGGTCGACGATGGACCTCTGCCTCGACGTCTGGCGGTCGCCCGACGGAGCGGTCCGGGTGCTCGACGAGGAGGAACTGCAGGAGGCGGAGCGCAGTGGCGCGGTGAGGGATGATCACGCCCGGCACGCGCGGGACGAGGCCATCCGGCTCGTGAGGGCGGCCCGAAACGACGAGTGGCCACCCGCCCTGGTCGGCGAGTGGCCACTGGAGCGTGCTCGGGAGGTGCTCTCCCGCGCAGGCGTCGACCTCGAAGCCGCGTCGAAACGCGAAGGCTAGGGCCTGTTCACGCTACGGGGGTGGGCTCTGTTGCGTCTGAACAGGTGCCAATCAAGGCGCGAGGAGCGTAGTTTGGCAGAGTCAAGTGAGCGACGAGCAACGCCGAGTGGGGCCTGTTCAGCCGCAATCCTTCGGACCGGGCCATGTTTCCGCCTCGCGGCGTTCTCGTTCACTCATGTAGCGACGCTACACGTCGCTCGCTCGGCCTTGCGAGACGAAAACATGGACTCCGGCAGAGCACATCCCCGTAGCGTGAACAGGCCCTAGTCGGTCGCGTCCTCCTCCATGCGGTAGGCCGCGCACAGCCGACTCACGTCGACCCACGTGCGCGCCAGCACGGACGGCTCCTCACGGAGTGCGTCGATCAGCCGATCGTACCCGTCGAGCGCATCCTCCGGAATCCGGATCACCTCGTGGTGGTACGATCCCTCGTCGACGAACAGCAGCCGGACGCGGATGTCACTCACCGGCCACCCTCGTCGCCGGACTCTCCACCCTGCAGCGCCGCACCGACCGCCTGCTGGATCGACGCGAAGTCGTTGCCCATGCGCTGGGCCGATCCGGATCCGTCCGCGACCATCACCGTCGGCGTCCCGCTCACGCCGAGATTCCGCGCGAGCTCGAGATTGGCCGTGACGACGTCGGCGTACGCATCGCTCCGAAGGCACGAGGAGAACTGGTCCTCGTTCGCCCCGATGGCGGCCGCGTACGACTCGAGCTCACCCAGCGGCGTGCTCGCCGCGAGCGACCAGGAGCGCTGGTTCTCGAAAAGCTGACCGTGGTACTCCCAGTACATGTTCTGGTCGCCGGCACACCGCGCGGCGCGGGCCGCGACGAAGGCGTGCGGGTGCGCCTGAAGGATCGGGAAGTCGTAGTAGACGAACGCGACGTCCTCGTTGTCGCCGTAGGCCAGCTCGATCTGTGGCTTCACGGTCGAGTAGAAGCCGGCGCAGGCGGGGCAGCCATAGTCGCCGAACTCGATGATCCGGATGCGTGCCTCCGGATTCCCCTGCACGGCGGGCTGGGCGAGGTTCGCGAGCGTGTTCATGTCGTCCATGCCGTCGAACTCGACGGGCGCGGTCGCGGTCCCGGCGGGCGCACCGGAGCTCATGTTCACGGCGAATGCGCCGATGGCGACGACGAGGACGGCGGCGATGACGATGACGGCACGATTCATGACAGGGATTCGTTCGAGGGTTGAGGCCGTTCCGCCCGAAGATCGCAGGACCCTCGGGCGTGGATCAATGGGGGTCAGCCGGCGAGCAGGAGATCCCGTGTCGCCGAGATGTCGGAGAAGTCGGCCACGACGACGTCGGCATCCGTGGCACGAAGCTCCCGTGCCGAGAAGCTGCCGGTCGCGACCGCCACGGTCTTGAGCCCGTGGGCGCGGCCGCACTCCACGTCCCGCGGGGTGTCGCCGATCACGACGACGTGCTCCGGGGCGAAATCGACGTTCCAGCGCTCGCGGGCACGCTCGAGGGCGATGCGGGGAAGATCGTTCCGCTCCTCCGAGTCGCTGCCGAATCCTCCGATCGCGAACCGGTCCTGGAGTCCGGGTCCGGAAAGCTTCAGGCGCGCGCCCTCGGCGACATTTCCGGTGACGAGACCGAGGGCGACGTCCGCTTCACGCCCCAGCGCGTCGACGAGGTCCGTGACGCCGGGGAGCACCTCGACCGGCATGTCCGGCAGACGGGTACGCAGGCCGACCACGTAGCGGTCGAAGAGCGAGGGGAGACCCGCGTCGATCGCCCCGTCGTCCAGCCCCGCGAGGCGAAGCAGCTCCCGGGCGATCTGCGGATCGGTCTTGCCGGAGAACTCGTGCACCTCGATCGGACCGGTGGTGCTGTACGTCGCGACCAGAGCTTCCTGGAACGCGGTCTTGGCGGGGCCGCCCTGCACGAGGGTGCCGTCGATGTCGAAGAGAAGAAGGCGTTTCATCGCGGGGCGTCGAGTTCGATGGGATTGGAGAGGATCCAGGGGCGGAGGTTCAGCCGACCGATGGGAAGGCGGGTCCCGGCGTGATGGACCTCGACGCGCCATACCCCGGTCCCGGTCACCGGGGTCGCGATCGTCTCGCCGGGTGCCGATTCGATCCACGCCGTCTCGCGCCCATCCCGAACGAACCGGACGAGCACGTCGCCCGGGGCCCGGTCCGGAATTCGTACCATCATCGAGGCACCGTCGGAAAGCCCTCCGCGCGATCCCGGGCCGAGGGCCCGACCATCCTCGTCCTCGATCCAGAATCGGAAGCCGTGCGCCCTGTCGGGGAACCCCAGGGTCACGAACAGCGTCCCGTCGCGGAGGGCGGTGGCGAGTTGCCGTCGGGAGGCGAAGGGATCGACGGAGAACGGCTCCTCCAGCCGAACATGATTCACCACGGTCCGGAAGAAGGGGGTATACCCCGGCATCGGGCGACCACGGATCCGCGTCTTCGGGTGATGGTTGAGTCCCCCGGTCAGCGTCATCGGCCCGGCCGTGCGGGCGCTGTCGTAGGCGAGGATGGCGGGCGTCTCCGACCGTTCCCGCCAGAAGCCGACGAGCGCCTCGTCGAGTCGCCCGGTGGGTGCGCCGATGAGAAGGCTGGCGACGTGATAGCCGACCCACCGGTCGGCGAGGCGACTCCGGGCCATCTCCGACACGTCGAAGGACTCCCAGGCGTGGACGCCCCCGATGTCGCGATCGCGCCAGCTCTCGCTGACCCGCGGGCTTCTCGGATGAACCACGGAGAGGAAGCCGTCCTCCGGATGTACGCGGGCCACGAGATCCGACAGCGGGGCGTCCCACTCGCGGGGGAGGGTGTCGATGCCGAAGACCAGCACGCGGCCGCGGTCGGAAATCACCATCTCCAGTCCGGGCACGATCAGGGCGTCCCGGCTCCATCGTGGCGCCATCGCACCCGGAACCCGGACCCACTCCCCGACGTGGTCTCCCAGCACCACGAAGTCGAGACCCGCCTGCTCCGCAGAGAATCCGAGTTCGTCGAAAGTGCCGATCGCGTCGTGGGAACGCCCGGTGTGGACCGACAGAACGCCCCGGGCGACGTGCGGGCGCGCCTCGTCGACCGCCGGTCGATCGAGTCGCTGAACCAAGCGCTCCGGGAGGAGCTCCGGGTCGGGGCTCCACCGCGCGCTGAGGTACGCCGCGGTGAAGTAGAGCATCGTTGCGAGCAGGACGACACGGAACGTCACCCGCACGACGCGCCTCACCATCGGCTCACACGCCGCCCTCGCGCAGGCCCCGGACCTCGTCGGACAGCACCGCGCGCGTCAGCGCCTCCTCCAGCGCCACGCGAGCCGCGTCGCCGAGCGACATCACGGCGGCGGAGCCGACGGGCTGCTCCTCCCCGGCGGTGGACACCGCGAACACCACGTCCCCGTCGAAGGGGGTGTTCACGGGTCGGATCCGACGGGGAAGTGCGGTCGCGGCCATCCGGACCATGCGACGGAGCTCCCGCTTCGACAACGGCGCGTCGGTCGCGACCACGCACAGCGTGGTGTTCTGGCCGGCCTGCGGACCCTCGCCGGTCCGCCAGTCGGCGAATTCGCCCTGCGGAGGCGACTCCCGCAGGAACCGGCTGCCGTCGATGAACTCCCCGTCCGGACCCCGTGCGCCCGCCACGATCGAGCCGTCGGCGTCGAGCACGTCGCCGACCGCGTTGACGGCGGCCAGCGCGCCCACCGTCACGCCACCGATCCGGACCGACGCCGTCCCGATCCCGCCCGGCATGGACGTGCCCGCGATCTTGCCGACCGTGGCCCCCGTACCCGCGCCGACCCGGCCTTCGGGCACGGGCGCGTCCGAGGCGGCCTCGCAGGCGGCATAGCCGGTCGAAGCGTCGGGGCGGGCACGGTCGGCGGCCAGATCGTAGAGGATCGCGGCCGGCACGATCGGGACGACGTCGGCGCCGGTCGGGTAGCCTCGGCCCCGTTCCGCCAGCCACGCCACGGCACCGTGGGCCGCGGCCAGGCCGTACGCGGAACCACCGGACAGCACGATCGCATCGGCCGTCGGAACGATGTGCTCCTCGGCGAGCGTGCCGAGTTCACGGGTCCCGGTGGCCATCCCGGTAACCTCGACGACGGCGCGGAAGGGGCCGAGCACGACGGTGCACCCGCTGCCGCCGCCCGACACCTGCGCGTGCCCGACCTGCAGTCCCGGAACGGCGGTGAGCGTCACGAAGATGCCTCCGGCGACGTCGGGGATTCGGGCTCCGTCGTCTGCTCGTCGCCCGGCCGCCTCACCAGATCCGACAGGAGGCTCGGGTCCATGTTGCCGCCGGACAGGATGACGGCGACCCGGCGTCCCGTGACGTCCACCGCGCCGCTCATGAGCGCGGCCGTCGTGGCCCCGCCGGAGTACTCGACGACGAGGTGATGGTCCGTCAGGAGCGTGCGGGTCGCCTCACGGATGTCCGCATCGTCGACCGTGACGACGTCGTCGGCGAGGTCACGGATGTGCTCGAAGGTGATCTCTCCGGCTCGAACCGGGAGCAGTCCGTCCGCGATCGACCCGGTCGAGTCGAGCGTGACGACCTGGCCGGCATCCACCGCCGCCTTCATCGACGCGCCTCCGACCGGTTCCACGCCGATCAGACGCGCGTCGGGACGCAGTGCCCGAATCGCCACGCAGGTGCCGGCGAACAGGCCGCCCCCTCCGATCGGCGCGAGCACGGTGTCGACCTCGGGGAAATCCTCGACGATCTCGAGCGCCGCGGTGCCCTGGCCGGCGATGATGTGCGGATGATCGAAGGGCGGCACCACGTGGAGTCCCTCCGCCTCGGCGATGGCTTCGCAGCGCGCCTTCCGCTCGAGGGAGGTGGTCCCCTCGAACACCACCTCCGCACCGAGGCGCCGCGCCCCCTCGACCTTCACCTTCGGCGCCGTGGTCGGCATCACAACCACCGCCCGGACGCCCTTGAGGCCCGCGGCCAGTGCGACGGCCTGGGCGTGGTTGCCGGACGAGTAGGTGGTGACGCCCCGCTCGAGCACGTCGGCCGGCAGCAGCGACAGGTAGTTCAGACCGCCCCGTGCCTTGAACGCACCTGCCCGCTGCAGGCTCTCGCACTTCAGGCGCACCTCGGCCGCCCCCACCCGCTCGGCCAGTTCCGGAGCGTGGACGAGCGGCGTCCGCACCACGAGGCCGTCGATGCGGCCCGCCGCGGCCCGCACGTCGTCGAGGGTGACACGAGTGGCGGGGCCGACGCTCATGGTGCCCTCACCCTCCGCCGCGACGGTCACGCCTCCTCGTCGTCCTCGGCATCGTCCTCGCCGGAGAACTCCTCGTCTCCGGCGTCCTCGGTGTCGTCGACCTCGTCGGAATCCTCGGCCTCGCCCTCCTCCCCGGAGTCGATCGGCTCGATCGGGTTTCCGTCCTCGTCGTACTCGATCTCGTCGTCCTCGTCCTCGTCCACGAACCGCGCCAGGTCGACGATCACGTCGCCCTCGTCGAGGTTCACCAGACGCACGCCCTGCGTGACACGCCCGAGCGTCGAGATCTCCTCGACCCGCTGGCGATTCACCACACCGTTCCGGGTGATGAACATCAGCTGCTCATCGTCGTGGACGCCGCGGATCGCGACGACCTTCCCACTCTTGTCGGTGAGCCGGATGTTCAGGATCCCCTGGCCGTAGCGGCCCTGGACCCGGTAGTCGGAGAAGTTCGTACGCTTTCCGATTCCCTTCTCCGTGACGACCAGCAGGTTGGCGCCCTCGTCCATCCGGACCGGGACCATTCCGACGACTTCGTCGCCCTCCTGGAGGCGGATGCCGCCGACCCCGGCCGTCGCGCGTCCCATCTCGCGGGCATCCATCTCGGGGAAGCGGATCGCCTTCCCGTCCCGCGTGGCGAGCAGGACTTCGCCCTGCCCGTCCGTCACTCGGACGTCGATGAGTTCGTCGCCCTCGTTGATGTTGATCGCGTTGAGGCCCACGCGCCGGATGTTGCCGTACGCCGAAAGTACCGTCCGCTTCACACGCCCCGACTTCGTGGCGAAGAAGAGGTAGTGCTCTTCGTCGAACTCGCGGATCGGGACGATGGAAGCGATGTCCTCCCCCTTCCCGATGTTCAGGAGGTTCACGATCGGCTTGCCGCGGGACTGACGGCTGCCCTCGGGGATCTGCCACACCTCGAGCCAGTAGCACTGGCCCTGGCGCGTGAAGATCATGAGCGTGTCGTGCGCCGAGGCGACGAACAGATGCTCGACCCAGTCCTCGTCCTTGGTGGTCATCCCACGCAGACCGCGGCCGCCGCGACGCTGCGCGCGATACGTGTCCACGGCCAGCCGCTTCACATAGCCGGAGCGGCTCACGGTGATGACCATCTCCTCGTCGGGGATCAGGTCCTTCATGTCGAAGCTGGTCGAGCCGATGTCGGTGATCACCGTACGCCGATGGTCCCCGTGGCGCTCGACCACCTCCCGCAGCTCGTTCGAGATGATCTCGGTCCGGCGGGCCCGACTCGCGAGGATGGCCTCCAGCTCGGCGATGGTGGCGCGGACCTCGGCGAGCTCCTCTTCGAGCTTCTCCATCTCGAGACCCGTGAGGCGGGCCAGGCGCATGTCGAGAATGGCCTTGGCCTGACGCTCGGACAGCCCGAAGCGGTCCTGCAGCCCCTGCGAGGCGACGTCCGTGTCGCGCGAGCCCCGGATGAGCTTGATGACCTCGTCGATGTTGTCGACGGCGATCTTGAGCCCCTCGAGGATGTGCTCGCGGTCCTTCGCCTTGGCGAGGTCGAACTCACTCCGGCGAACCACCACCTCGTGGCGGTGATCGATGAAGTGCTGAAGCATCTCGCGCAGCGACATGACCTTGGGCTCGCCGTCGTGAAGCGCGAGAAGGATCGTGCCGAACGTCGACTGCAGCTGGGTGTGCTTGTAGAGCAGATTGAGCACGATGTGCGGGATCGCGTCACGCTTCAGCTCGACGACGATCCGCATCCCGGAGCGGTCGGACTCGTCCCGCAGGTCCCGGATGTCGGTGATCTTCTTGTCGCGAACCAGGTCGGCGATCTGGGTGATCAGCCGTGACTTGTTCACCATGAACGGGAGCTCGTTGATGATGATCCGCTCGCCGCCCGACGGATCCTCCTCGATCTCCGCGGTACCCCGCATGACGATGCGGCCCCGTCCGGTCCGGTAGGCGTCCCGGATCCCGTCCCGACCACAGACCATGCCACCGGTCGGGAAGTCGGGGCCGGTCACGATCTCCTCGAGCCGGTCCTGCGAGAGGTCGGGGTCCTCCATCAGCTCGATGCAGGCCGACACGATCTCACGGAGGTTGTGCGGCGGGATGTTGGTCGCCATCCCGACCGCGATCCCGCTGGATCCGTTGATCAGCAGGTTCGGAGCGCGCGCCGGCAGGACCCTCGGCTCCATGATCCGACCGTCGAAGTTCGGCGAGTAGTCGACGGTCTCCTTGTCGATGTCCTCGAGCAGCTCACTCGCGAGCCGGGTGAGACGCGCCTCGGTGTACCGGTAGGCCGCCGCGGAGTCGCCGTCGATCGATCCGAAGTTCCCCTGACCGTCCACGAGCGGGTGACGCAGGGAGAAGTCCTGCGCCATCCGCACCATCGAGTCGTAGACCGCCGAGTCACCGTGCGGGTGGTACTTGCCCAGCACGTCTCCCACCACGGTCGCCGACTTCTTGTATCCACGACCCGGCGTGAGGCCGGCCTCGTTCATGGCGTACAGAATCCGGCGGTGGACGGGCTTCAGACCGTCCCGGACGTCCGGCAGCGCACGCTGCACGATCACGCTCATCGAGTAGTCGATGAACGACTCGCGCATCTCGTCTTCGAGGAGGCGCTGAAGGATGGTCTCGCCGGTCGTCGTGCCGCCGGTCAGATCGTCGTTCGATTCGGACATGAGAGCCTTGCGGGGTGGACTACTGAAGAATCCCGCGAATATAGCGAATTCTGGGGGTTCACGCCACCTGATCGAGGGGCCGGAACTTCAAGCAGGACGCGGACTTTCGGCGCCTCAGGGTAGGCCGGCCGGAGCCCCTCCGATTTCGACGAGTTCGACCACGATCGGCTGATCCCCGGGGGCCACTCGGACGGGCAGATGGGGAGCCGTCGTCCGGACCCACATCGTCTGCGCCTCGGCGCCGGTCACCTCGATCCGGAAGACGTCGAACGTTCCGGCCGGAACCGTGATCTCCGTCCGCTCCTCGACCCGGAGCGTGGCGTTCGTGACGGTGCCGCTCGAGATGCTGGCCACCGGCAGACGGAGCTCCGTGCCGACGGCCAGTTCGGTGAGCCAGACCGCGATCTCCAGCATGTCGGATACGATCACCCCCGGTGGAACCGCCAACTCCACCCGCCGAGGCCCGTCCCCCAGATCCATCCTTCCGACGATCGT
Organism: Longimicrobiales bacterium; assembly: GCA_035269045.1. Taxonomy (GTDB): domain Bacteria; phylum Gemmatimonadota; class Gemmatimonadetes; order Longimicrobiales; family Gaopeijiaceae; genus Gaopeijia. The sequence continues at coordinate 12,528 of DATFJS010000364.1, forward strand.
GGACCCCTCGCGCCGGACCGTACCGGCGACCGCGACGCCCGGCTGCTCGAGCGTCATCGAACTTTCGCGGAAGTCGAACTCCTCCGCGCCGAACGTCACGGACTGCGCCAGGATCTGCGGCCCGAGCGCCAGCCTGGACCGCACGGTCCGCTCGTCACCGTCACCGCGCACCTCCCGTGTCAGCTCCCCCACGTCGCGTCCCTGGAGGGTGACCCGGTACCGGAGCGTCACGGGAGCGAGGTCGACGGCGGACAGTGGATGGGAACGACGGGCCGGCCGCAGGTCCTCGATGGAGATCGGTGCCCCGTCCGGTCGCTCGACGCGCACGTCTCCGAAGCTGGCGAGGTCGCCGTACAGGGTGGTCGCGTCGCCCACGACCACGACCGTGGCGTCGGCCGGATCGACCGCGTCGGCGAAGGCTCGACGAACCTCCCCCGGCACGAGCGAGCGGAGTCGATCGCCGACCCCCTCCACATCCTCGGGCTCGAGACCGAGAAGGAGCCGGCTGGAAACGCGGTCCGCTACCTGCCCTGGCGTCTCACTTCGCAGGGGCAGAACGCCCGTCAGAAAGTTCACGACCGCCTCCATGTCCGAGTCCGCCATCGGGCGCGACCGGACCTCGTCGATGAGTCGGAGCGTCTCGGCGAGGGCATCGCCCGCGACGTCCGCCCGCGTCGCGAAGGCGACCTCCAGAAGACCCGGGCCGACCCGGCGCTCGGCACGCGCGGTGGCCGAGTAGGTCCAGCCGAACGCCTCCCTCAGACGTCGGTGCAGGAGCCCGGTGGGCACGGCGCCCAGATGGTGCGCGACGACCTCGAGCGCGAGCCAGTCGTCGGCGTCTCCCCCGGGAAGGCGATGGCCGATCCGCACCTCGGCCTGGACCGCGCCGGGTACGTGTACGAGGACGATCCGGCGTCCCGCGGGGCGGAGGTCGGGGAGCTCCGACGCCGGAGCGGCCTCGCCACCCCAGTCGCGAAACGCTTCTTCGAGTCGGCGTTCGACCCGGAGCGGCTGAACGTCCCCGGCCACGACGACGAGCGCGGACTCCGATCCGTACCACCGGGCATGATGCTCACGCAGCGACGTCCGGTCGATCGCGGCAAGGGTGGCCTCGGTCGTCTGCCTTCCGTACGGATGCCCCCGGTAGACCTCCCGAAGCATCACCCGGCGGGCGAGGGCATCGGGGCGACTCCGCTGCGTGGCGAGCGCCGCCCCGGCCTGACGGCGCAGCGTCTCGAGTCGCACCGCCGGGAAGACCGGATTCGTCAGCACGTCGGCGAGCACGTCGAGCGCGGGATCGAGCCGATCCGTCAGGACGACCAGGGAGATCCGTGTCCAGTCGGCGTCCGCGACGGCGTCGAAGCTCGCACCGAGCCGATCGAACTCTCCCACGATGTCGGCGTAGGACCGCGTCGTCGTTCCGCTCCGCAGCAGCGTGGCCGTCAGGAGAGAGGCCCCCTCCAGACCCTCGGGGTCGGTGGCCTGACCTCCGGGGAGGATCACCTCGATCGACACGAGGGGCGCCTCGCCGTTGGGCACGACCACCAGCGTCGCCCCGTTGGAGAGACGTGTCCGGGTGAGGTCCGGGAGCTCGAATGCACGCGGCGTCCCGAGGGGGGGAGGCTCCCGGGGGTCGCCGTCCTGAGCGATGGCCGGGGCTGCGCTTCCCGTCAGGGCGGTCGCGACGACGAGTGCGAACATCGGGAACCGCATCACCGTGGCCTATCCACCGGGCGAGCCACGACCACCGTCCGGTTGTCGTCGGTGAGCCACCGACGCGCGACGCGATGCGCCTCGTCGACGTCGACGGTCGTCAGCTCGCGCATCCCCGTCCCGACGGCGGAGGGATCCCCCGACACCGCCGTCGCCTCCTGGATGGCCACGGCCCGTCCGGCGACCGTGCTCAGAGCGCTCGCCCGTTCCGCCCTCAGCTGGTTGACGGCCCGCTCGACCTCCTCGCGGGTGGGCCCGTACGACACGAGGCGATCGACCACCGTGTGAAGGCGCGACTCCGTGGCCGCCGGGTCGACGCCCGGGCCGCTCAACGCCCCGAGCAGGAAGAGCCCCGGGCCGAATCGCGACTCCACCTGACCGAAGATCTGGGTCGCGACCCCCTCGTCGACCACCAGTCCACGGTACAGCCTGGAACTCTCACCCGAAGCCAGGATGCGGTTCAGGATCCGCAGTGCCGGAAGGTCGGGGTGGCCGGCGGGAGAGAGGGTCCACGCGACGTACGTGATGGGGAGCTGCGCCAGAGGGTCTTCGAGGTCGGCCCGCCGCTCGCCGTCCGTCCGCGGCCCGACCGGCGGCGGGGGCAGCCGCGCGGGTTCGGGCCCGGAATCGAACTCCCCGAACCAGCGCTCGACCATCGGAAGCACCTCGTCGAGCGAGGTGTCGCCCACGACGACGAGGGTCGCGTTCGCAGGTCGGTACCATCGGTCGTGGAAGGCCCGCACCTCCGCCACGGAGGCGGCGTCCAGATCCTCCATCGATCCGATCACCGAGTGCCCGTACGGCGCGTAGTCCTGCGCGAGCGTGTCGACGGTGATCCGGGCCTCGCCGTAGGGCGTGTTGTCCACCCGGAGACGCCGCTCCTCCTTCACCACCTCGCGCTGCCGAGCGAGTCCCTCTTCGGTCACGACGAGTCGACGCATCCGCTCCGCGTGGGACCAGAGAACCCGCTCGAGGTGGTGGGCCGGCACGACTTCGGTGTACTCGGTGCGGTCGGTGTTCGTCCTCCCGTTCACCACTCCGCCCGCCTCCGTGACCATGCGTTCGAGCTCGCCGTCGGCCAGGTTCTCGGTTCCCTGGAAGACGAGATGCTCGAAGAGGTGCGCGAAGCCCGACCGACCCTCGGCTTCGTGGCCGCTTCCCACCCCGTAGCGGAGGTTCACGGCGACGATCGGCGTGGAGCGGTCGGGGGACACGATGACGCGGAGGCCGTTCTCGAGCCGGGCCTCCTCGATCGGGGGCTGAGCGCCCTGTGCCCGAAGCGGAGCGCCGCTCGACACCGCGGCCGCGAGGCTCCACGCGAGCACGGCCATCCGACCCGGCATGCCGGGTGCCGCGAATCCCCTGCCCGTCATCCGACCTCCTCGTTCGACGCCCGCCCCGTCGCGGCGGCCTCCTCGAGCGCACCGTCGAGACCCGCCACGATCCGATCGGCGTTCTCCTCGGTCATGACGAGCGGCCCACGCAGCTTCACGACGTTGTGCTCACGACCATCGGTACCCGCGAGCACCCCTCGACGGCGCAGTCCCTCGACCACGCGCCGGGCGCGGGCCGCGTCGGCGGTCCGTGTCTCCCGGTCCGACACGAGGTCGATTCCGATGAACAGCCCCAATCCGCGGACGTCTCCGATCGCTTCGTGACGCGCGCCGAGGGCCCGGATGCCATCGAGGAGCCGCGCCCCCACCCGGTCGGCCCGATCCGGAAGCCGCTCGGCGTCGAGCACGTCCAGGACGGCATCCCCCGCCGCGCACGCGACCGGGTTTCCGCCGAACGTGCTGAAGTACTCCATGCCGGTGTCGAACGCCTCCGCCAGTTCGCGCGTGGTCACGACGGCGGCCATCGGGAAGCCGTTCCCCATCGGCTTGCCGAGGACCACGATATCCGGTACGACGTCCGCCACCTGGAATCCCCAGTCGACCGACCCCAATCGTCCGAACCCGGTCTGCACCTCGTCCGCGATGACCAGCGCACCGACGTCGCGTGCAGCGGCGAACGCACCCTCGAGATACCCGTCCGGCGGCACGATCTGGCCGCCGACGCTCGGGAAGGTCTCCGCGATGAAGGCACCCGGGGGTCGACCTTCCGCTTCGAGGGTGTCCAGCAGGCTCCGCAGATCCGCCGCATACCGCTCGCCCGGTACAGCGTCCCTACCCGACCGATGTCGACCGCGGTAGGGATCCGGAAGCGCGGCGACGTGCACCCAGTCCGGAACCCCCTCTCCCCCCGGTCCCTCCGCCTTGTATGGACTGACGTCCACCAGCGTCGTGGTGTGTCCGTGGTAGGCCACGTCCTGGACGACGAGGTCACGGCGCCCGGTCGCGGCGCGCGCGATCCGGAGCGCGAGCTCGTTGGCCTCCGACGCCGAGTTCACCAGGTAGACCCTGTCGAGCGGATCGGGGAAGCGATCCGCGAGCCGCTCCAGGTAGTCCAGCCTCACCTGGCTGAGATATCGCGTGTTCGTCGCCAGCAGCGAGGTCTGCCGGGCGATCGCGTCGGCCACGTGCGGGTGGGCGTGGCCCACATGCGGAACGTTGTTGTACGCGTCGATCCAGGCGTTGCCCTCCGCGTCGTACAGGTACTGCATCCACCCGCGGACGGCATGGATGGGCTCGGCATACGAGAGCGACAGGTTCGGGCCCATGACCCGACCGCGCCGCTCCACCAGCGGGGGCGCCGCCTCCAGCGCGCGGGGCCGAGCCACGGCCGTCTCATGCCCCTCCCCGCTCCGCGGGCCGCGACGAGGGCACCCCGCACCGCACCGCTCGAGCACCACGTCCACCATACGTTCGTGTCCCAGGTGGTCGAGAGCCTCGAGCAGCCGCCATGCGGGAGCCTCCGAGACCGTGACGTACGCGTCCCCGGACCGTTCGCTCGACCGTGAGGCGGAGACCGTCACGCTGATCGCGAGTCGCGACCGGACGAGAGCGGGAAGCAGCATCATCTCGACCTCCCTGACGTCGTCCCCCTCCCGCTCGATCGCCCACCGCCACCCGGCGGCCACCTCCGCGATCGCCGATGCCGGATCGCCTGATCGCATCGCGGCATACGCGGCGGCGATGGCGGCGTCGCAGACCCGGGCGGTCCGCATCACGTCACCGAAGTCGATGAGCCCCACCGGTCCACGCTCCCACGACTCCGCGTCGACGAGGAGGTTGTGGTCGTTCGCGTCGGCGTGGATCACCCCGTGCGGCAGGCCGTCCACCCGAGGCGCGACCACGGAGCGGTGGAGGTCCAGAACCCGCCCGATCAGCGCCCCTCGTCGCCCGACGTGGAGCCGGGCCGCACCCTCCTCGATCCACTCCACCGCGAACGGGTCCCAGCGATGACGAACGGCCCCGACGGGATGATCGAACCCGCGGAGCGCGCTGGTGGCGCGGCCCACGAACCGCCCGATCCTCCACATGAACCGGTCCGTCGCGGGCGACGGCTGCAGACGGGAGGGAACGACCTCGGCCATCGGCGTCCCCGACACCCACGACAGGCGCCGTGTCCGCACCCCCCGGTACTCGGGCAGCGTCTCGCCCGAGGTCGTCGGGAGGATGCGGGGAACTCGAACCTCGGCCTCATGCCCCTCGGAGTCGTTCGTGCTCGCGACCCGCTCGATGAAACGCGCGAGCGCCGCCGCCTGCAGTTCCAGAGCCGCCGTCGGCGTGGCCCGCGCCACGAACTTGAGCACGGATCGACGCCCGTCGTCATCGACGAGAACGAAATTCCGGTCCACGTCACCCGGCAGCGGGCGAGCCTCCACCCGCTCTCCCCACATCTCGCGCACGGCCTCTTCGGCGAGCGCGACGTCGATCTCGTCGAGTCGCAGACTCATGCCACGCCCCAGCTCCTCTCCATCGCCCCGATCAGGTCGGGGTACCCGGGCGCATGTCGGATCGACCCGAGGACCTCCGGATAGAAGTAGCGCAGGCACTCGGTCGAGAGCTGACCCCACGGGTCCACGCGCTCGAAGTTCTCGAGGGCTCGCTCCGCGTCGCCCAGCGCTGCGTGAATCAGTCCGGTGCAGAAGGTGTCCGCCGCCACGTCGTCGTCGGTGAGCAGCGGCGTCACCTTCTCGAGCCGCCCGGTGCCGGCCAGCGTGACCGCCTCGAAGGCGAGCAGTTCCGCGCGGGTCGGCGAGGTGCCGTCCGGCTGGATCCGGTCGCGCGCCCGGCCGAACGACACCAGCGCGTCGTCGAAGCGCCCGAGGTGGTGCAGGATCACGCCCTCGAACATGTGGGAGAGGGGACGGCCCGGCTGGATCTCCCGGCCGCGCCGGACCTCCCGGAGGGCGGCCGTTCCGTCACCAGCGGCCAGGAGCGCCTCGGCGTGAAACACACGGGCGGCGGGCGAGAGCGGGTCCAGGCGCGTCGACGTCTCCTCCGCCTCGACGCCACGCTCGGCGTCACCGAGCACCAGATGCACCCACCCCATCCAGGCGTAGGCGTACGCGTAGCTCGGACGAAGCTCGACGGCCCGCTCCAGCGACCGCAGGGCCGCGGGCGCGTCCCGCCCCGAACCCGGTGCCACCTGAACGATGGCTTTCGACACGTGCGCCTCCGCGAGATCCGGGTCGAGTTCCAGCGCCCGCTCCACCGCCCGGGCGGCCATCGGTGCCCCCGGGACCGGCGCGTAGCTGTACCAGTCCAACAGAGAGACGGCGTCGGCCAGACCCGACCACGCGGCGGCGTAGTCGCGGTCGTGATCGAGCGCTGCACGAAAGTCCCGCACAGCGGCGCGGATCGAATCCTCGCCCCACGCCTCGAGTCCCCGCCGACCCTGAACGTACAGTCGATATGCCTCGAGATCCCCGGTAGGAAGCGAAGGCTGTCGCGCGACCTCGTCCGAGGTGAGCCGCGCCTGCAGCTCTCGGCGAATCCGCGTGGCGAGCTCGACCTGGAGATCGAAGATGTTCTCGGCCGACAGCTCGCGGTCGAACCTCTCCGCCCACCGCTGGGCGTCGGTCCGTGCGTCCACCATCTGGATGTTCAGGCGCACCCGCCGACCGGCCATCTGGATGGTGCCTTCGATCACGGTCCCCGCCCCGAGCGCGGCGCCCGTATCCATCGCGGAGCGGCCCTCCGACTCGAACGCCCGGACCGACGTGCCCGAAATCACCTGCAGGGCGGACGCGCGGGAAAGCTCGGTGAGCAGGTCGTCGTGCAGCCCGACCGCGAGCGGCCGGGCATCGTCGGAGCCACTCAGATTCTCGAAGGGGAGTACCGCGATCGTGAGGGGGTCGAGCGTCCCGGGCTGCGCGGCGGTGTCCGCCGGAGATGGTCGGGCCCGCGGTTCGGTCGGTGGCACGTCGTGGTCCGCCGGCCCCGCCGCCTCGGTGCGCTCCACACCTCCGGGGGTGATGTCGTAGACCCAGGCGAGGACCAGCACGACCGGCAGGCCCGCGACCGCGATCACCAGAAACAGCCGGACACTCCAGTCGGGCAGGGGCGTCTGCGGCACGAGGATGTCGAGCACCTCGAGCGTCCCGACCGCGAGTACCACGTACACGACGGTGACCTGGTACACCTTCCGCCGTCGAAGCTCGGTCAGGAACCGACCCATCCGGCGGACCAGCCGACCCACCGCGCTCAGGACGCCCCCGACATCGACCGGACGCCGAGACGCATCGGACTTCCGCTCCCGGTCACGGATCGGAGGGTGGGATGTTGTGGTTCATCCGGAAGAAGTTCTCGGGATCCCAGCGGTTCTTGATCCGAACGAGACGCTCGCGGTTCTCGGCGTGGGCGTCGTCCAGCCGCCCCTCCTCGTCCTCCGCGAGCATGTTCACGTAGACGCCCTCCGCCCCGAAGCTCTCGAGCGACTCGTACAGCCCCCGCGCCCAGGCCATGACCTGCTGGTCGTCGCCCTCGTCCAGCCAGCCCGGGAAGATGTGGAGGGCGTCGACCGCATCTCGATGTGGATACGCCGTCGTGTCGCGCGGTACGCGACCGACGGCGCCCCCCATGGCCCCCAGATACACGGCGGTCAGGGCACCGGGGAACGGGTCGAGTCCCTCGACGAGGGCGTCGATGAAGTCGTCACCGACCTCGTCCAGGAGAATCCAGCGCGTGTACCAGCGATTGCCGTACGCCATCCCCGCGTCGAAGGCGGTCTGAAGGTCGGTGTACGGGGTCCGGACGACGGTGTCCATCAGTGATCCACCCTGTTCACGAAATGGGGCGATCCACCGTTCGCCCTCCTCCGGATCACCGGTCCAGCAGACCACCATGTCCAGCACGACATCCCCGTGGATGACCTCCGGAAAGATCGGGAGCGGCGGGATCCGGATGAAGAACGGGTAGCAGGCGAGGGCATCCGGAGCGTCCCGGAAGGTGTCGCGATAGAAGCGCAGGATCTCTCCTGCTCGCTCCATGGGATAGAGGACCTGGCCCGCCAGCATCGTGTCCGGGATGGCGTGGAGCCGGTACTCGAACCGGGTGACCACGCCGAAATTTCCGCCTCCCCCTCGAATGGCCCAGAACAGATCCGGATACTCCGTGTCGCTCGTCCGGATCACCTCGCCCGTGGCG
>DATFJS010000365.1:0-3233 GCA_035269045.1 Longimicrobiales bacterium
GCTCGCCGTGGAGGAGCACGCCGAGGAGAGTGAGCGTCTGGACTTCCTGCAGGTGCAGCGCGACGACCTGGTGCAGGCCCGGAACGATCTCCGCACCGCCATCCGTGAGATCAACGAGACGGCGACCGGCCTCTTCACCGAGACCTTCGAGAGCGTCCGGGAGCACTTCAAGCGCGTCCACCAGCGGCTGTTCGAGGGCGGTGAGGCGGACATCTGGCTCGAGGACGAGTCCGATCCGCTCGAGTCGCCCGTCGAGATCCACGCCTCGCCGCGCGGGAAGAAGACCCAGCGGATCGATCTGCTCTCCGGGGGAGAGCGCGCGCTCACCGCATTGTCGCTCCTCTTCGCGATCTACCTGGTGAAGCCGAGTCCCTTCTGCGTACTCGACGAGGTCGACGCACCCCTCGACGAGAACAACATCGGGCGCTTCATCCGGCTGCTTCAGGACTTCAAGGCGGACACGCAGTTCGTGGTCATCACCCACAATCCCCGCACCATCGAGGCCGCCGACTGGATCTACGGCGTGACCATGGAGGAGCCGGGGGTCAGCAAGATCGTCGGGGTCCGCCTCGAGGACGCGCTCGAGCAGGCCAAGGGCGCCGCCTGACCGCAGGACCGCGGATGGACCCCCTCGGATGAACTCCCTCCCCCTCCACGGGGTTGACTAGAAGGCGCCGGAGGACAGCTTCCCGCGCACGGTCGTTCGTCGGCACCGCCGACACCCACGCACACCACCCGCCCCAACCGGGACCCGACAGATGCTCGTCGTCATGAAGCACCGCGCCTCGGACGCGGAAATCGACTCCGTCGTCCACGCCATCCGCGACATGGGCTACGACGCCCGCCCCATCCCGGGTGCCCAGCGTACCGCCGTGGGGCTCATCGGGAACGATGGCCACGTCGACACCGCGCGTCTCGAGGGGATGCCCGGAGTGCAGCAGTGCATCACCGTAACCCAGCCCTTCAAGCAGGTATCACGCGAGTGGAAAGAGGACGACACGGTCGTCACCCTGTCGAACGGCACCCGTATCGGCGGAAGCGAGATCGCCATCATGGCGGGCCCGTGCGCGGTCGAAAGCGAGCAGCAGATCATGGAGGCCGCCACGGCACTCCGCGAGATGGGTGCGACCGTCCTCCGGGGCGGCGCCTTCAAGCCACGTACGTCGCCGTACTCCTTCCAGGGACTGGGAGAGGAGGGCCTCAGGCTGCTCGCGAAGGCTCGGGACGAGACGGGGATGGCGATCATCACGGAGGCGGTCGATCCGGACGGCGTCGAACTCGTGGCCGAATACGCCGACATCATCCAGATCGGTGCCCGCAACATGCAGAACTATCCGCTGCTGCGACGGGCGGGCCGCTCGGGTACGCCGGTCCTGCTGAAGCGGGGGATGAGCGCGACGATCGACGAGTGGCTCCTGGCGGCGGAGTACCTGCTGGCCGAGGGCAACGACGACGTCATCCTCTGCGAGCGGGGAATCCGGGCGTTCAACACGCACACCCGGAACGTCTTCGATCTCTCGTCGATCCCCGTGGTGAAGGAACTCAGCCATCTTCCGGTCATCGCCGATCCGTCGCACGCCACCGGCATCCGGTCGAAGGTCGTGCCGATGGCGCGCGCCGCGGTCGCGGCCGGTGCGGACGGCCTCATCGTCGAAGTCCACCCGGATCCGCCGTCGGCCCTCTCGGACGGCGCGCAGTCGCTCTACTTCGAGCAGTTCGCCGAGTTGATGGAGCAGAGCCGCGTGATCGCGCGGTCGATCGACCGGGACCTGCTCTCGGGACTCGAGGCGACCGCTCGGCCCTAGGGCCTGTTCACGCTACGGGGGTGCGCTCTGTTGCGGCTGAACAGGCCCTGGTGTGGTGTCTCTGACGTCCTGCTGCCATTCGGCGGCGGGTCGCCTTCCTCGAGGCGCGTCCGCCCATCCCCCCGCACGCTCGGACGCGGCATGATTCGAGCATGGACACGCATCTCCGCGGGCGGGCGTTCGAGCACCTCGCCGCCGACCACCTCCGGCGACTGGGATACAGGATCGTCGCGCGCAACGTGCGCGCCGGCCGCGAGGAGATCGATCTGGTCGTGCGGAACGGCGATGTCGTCGCCTTCGTCGAAGTGAAGGGGAGGACCTGCGTCCACCACGGGCATCCGCTCATGGCCATCGACCGCCGGAAGCGTGCGCGTATCGCCCGCGTCGCCCGCGAATGGATCGGTCGACATGGTCGCCCGGGCGACACCTACCGGTTCGATGCCGTCGCCGTCACCCGCGGCCCGCAGGGGTGGCGTACCCATCACGTCGCGGACGCGTGGCGGCTGGGATAGCTTCATGAGGCTCCGGATGCGGGGCGACCCGCGGGGATTCGAGGTCGGCGACAGCGAGGCAGCGTCATGACAGGGAGTGGGAGGGAGATCGATCCGGCCCCCCGGGGCAACCCGGCCGACCGGTCGCGGCGCGCGTCCGCGTGGCCGGAAGAGAGCGAGGGCAGAGGCTCGATCCTCTTTCTAGTGGCCGTCCTGATCGCTCTTTCCGTGGTGCCGATCGGGTCGAACGTCTGGCTGTCGCGTCTCGAGTATACCGTCGAGTCGGTGCTGGAGCCGGCGCGTAATGCGGCGGAGGATCTCGCCCGGATCCACGCCCGCCAGATGCTCTACTTCCAGGAGTGGCTGCTCACCGGCGACTTTCAGGCGGAGATGCGCTACCGCGATCTTCTCGCCGACGAGGCGGACCTGTCGGCCGTCCTGCGGCGGCGCGTCGAGGAGGCGGACGTCGATGTCCGTGGCCTGCATCTCCCTGTGGTGACGGCCGCCGTCGACTGGCAACTCCAGCACGTGAGCGCCTTCTCCGAGCGGGGACGCGTCGAGTTCGTCGAGGGTCCGGCGCTGGAGGCGGACCAGCAGCGATTCGAGCGGCTGCTCGCCGCGAATGCCGCGCTCCTGGACGAACTCGATCGCCGGGCGCAGGCGGCCAGGGCGCGGGTGACGACCGCGAGGGAGTTCATGCTCCTGATCACCCTGGGACTCGTGGCGCTCGCTCTCGTCGGGACCGCGACGGTGGCGGGCCTGGCGAGTCGACTTCGGAAGCTGGTCGGGGAAGTTCGAGGTCGCCATCGGGATGCGCTGCGTGCGCGGCGTGAACTGGACGCGATCTTCGATGCCACCGCGGATGCAGTGCTCGAAGTCGATCGCGGCGGGACGGTCCTGCGGATCAATCCGGCGGCCACCCAGATGCTCGGGTGGA
>DATFJS010000366.1:0-2634 GCA_035269045.1 Longimicrobiales bacterium
TCCGGCTGAGCGAGGCCGAGGTGGCCGAGATCGTGGGGGAGGGTGGCCCCTCCGAGCTGCGGACGGCGGAGCGCGCGAGTGAGATCATCGAGCAGCTGAAGACGCGCCTGGACGAGGAGCGTCCGCCGAGCGAGAAGCAGCTCAGGTGGATCGAGGATCTGCTGGAGGAGACCGAGACCACGCGCGACGAGGCCGCGGAGATGGTCGACCTCGACAGCTTCGACGACCTGACCGGCGGGAAGGACGGCACGGCGAGCGCGCTGATCGACGCGCTGCTGGAGATCACCCGGCGGGAGAAGGCGGGGGCGGGGTGAGACGGCGGCGGCGTTCGGTGATCGCCCCATGACCACCGCCGCCGCACTCCACCTCGTCACCACCCTGGCGATGTTCGGCCTGATCGTGTTCGTGCAGGTCGTGCACTACCCGCTGATGTCGAAGGTGGGGCGCGAGAGCTCGGCCGCCTACGCGAAGGCGCACACCGACCGTACCGGCCTGGTGGTCGGGCCCCTGATGCTTCCCGAGCTGGCGACCGCGATCTGGCTGGTCGCCTTTCCGCCCGCCCCCGATCTGGTGCTCGCGGCACGGGTCGGCCTCGTGCTGCTGGTGGGGATCTGGATCGTGACGGCCCTCGCCTCCGTGCCCTGCCATCGCCGACTCTTGGAGGGCTTCGATCTGGCGACGCACCGCCGGCTGGTGCGCACCAACTGGATGCGGACGGCGCTGTGGGCCGGTCGGGTCCCGATCGCGCTGATGCTGGCGGGGTGGGTGCCGCCGGGCTGAGGAACGCACGCGGGGACGGCAGCCCCCGGCCGTCTTGCGCCGTGTGAACGCGCCGCGCCACGTTCGCTCCCGCCGGGGACGATCCCCGTCCGAGCCCCCGTCGGAGCTTCCGTCACCGTGATGACGCCATGATCATCCGCCGCCTGGCCGAGAACATGAAGGACCGCAACTGGAGCACCCTGGTGCTCGAGCTCGTGATCGTCGTGCTCGGGGTTTTCCTCGGTCTCCAGGCGCAGACGTGGTACGAGGAGCGGGGGCGTCGGAGTGTCGAGGCAGCGTATACGGAACGCCTGCACGACGATGTGGTGGGGCTGCAGGAGCGGCGTGCGCCGCTCGTTGAGTTTCGCGAGCGGTGGAACGCCGAACTCCAGTCGCTCTCACCCGCACTGTTCGGGACCGTCGATCGGCCGACCACCGATGCCGAGTGCGCGGCGCTCGCCTCGTCCTACATCGTGTCGAACCCGACGGACGACCTGGCGTCCCTGATCGAACTTCAGTCATCGGGTCGGCTGTCGATGTTCCGAAACGATCGGGTGTCGGAGGCCATGCAGCGATTCCTGCTGACCCGGGCCCGCGCGCGGGATTCGCAGGCGGGCATCTCCCGGGGCATGCCGACCCTCTCGATGGAGTTTCCCGACCTCATCCGGGTGGTGAGGCCCACCGACGCTACGGCTCTGCCGCCCGTGACGGCGTCCGTCGAGTGCGACCTTCCGGATATGCGTGCCGACCGCGCCTTCCTGAACGCCTTCGAGGTCGTGCAGAGCAACTTCGCGTTCCACGTGGGCGACAACGCACGGGTCAGCCAGAGTCTCGATGAGCTTCATCGGACGCTCGACGAGACGCTGGGGCTGACGCACGAGGCGCCGCGGTAGGTCTTTCCACGGGTCCGCTCGCCCGCATCGGTGGGGGTCCGTTCCGCCGCCCGCCCGTGCGCGCCGGGGAGGGCCACGGTACGATGGGGGTCGCTCTCGCCGACTCTCGCCCTCGGGTCTCGGCCAGCCCCAGCTCTTTTCAAAGGCGGAGTCTCATGAAGGTGATCGGTGCAGGTGTGGGTCGGACGGGCACGTACTCCCTGAAGTTGGCCATCAACCGGCTGGGACTCGGGCCGTGCCACCACATGGAGGAGGTGCTGCTCAACCGGCCGCGGCAGCTTCCGCTCTGGGTGTCCGCCCTGAACGGTGAGCCCGACTGGGCCGCCGTCTACGAGGGGTACGAGAGTGCCGTCGACTGGCCGACCGCCGGATTCTTCCGGGAGCTGAGCGAGGCGTACCCGGACGCGAAGTTCGTGCTCTCGGTCCGCAGCCCCGAGAGCTGGGCCGCCAGCTTCTCGGAGACCATCTACAAGCTGATGGCCGGACGGGACGAAGCACCCGACGACATGAAACCCTGGCTCGACTGGGCCACGGGCGTCATCGAAATGACGGGATTTCCCGCGGGGCTGGACATCGACGGACTCGAGGAGCGCTATGTCGCCCACAACGACGCCGTGCGCGCCACGATCCCCGACGACCGGCTGCTGGTCTACCAGGTGACGGAGGGCTGGGGGCCGCTGTGCGAGTTTCTCGGGGCCGAGGTGCCGGACGAGCCGTTCCCGCGCACCAACGACCGGGCCGAGTTCTGGGAGCTCGTGAAGGGCGGGCAGTGACGCGGGTGCGTCGAGCCGCGGGCCCGCACCCGTGAACATCGACGGGCTGGGGGCGATCGCCGAGGTCGCGATCGGACTCGCGGGGTTCTCGGGTGTGTTCGTGGCGCTGACCCGGACCGACTCGTTCGCGCCACCCGAACAGGTGCGGCTCTCGTTCCTGCTCTACACCAGCCTCGGGGCGCTCTTCCTGTCGCTCATTCCCCACGCCC
>DATFJS010000367.1:0-2583 GCA_035269045.1 Longimicrobiales bacterium
TCGGTGGTGCGAGCGGACTGAGGCGCCGTGGGGATCTTCCGCGGACGGGCGCGGCGCCTCAGTCGGCGGCTTCGCCCGGGGCGACCCGACGCGCGGCCGCCGCCTCGTCCCAGATCAGCACCGTCAGGAGGGCGCGGATCACGCCCTCGGGGCCGAGGGTGTTGCGGTACCATTCACCCAGCGTGTGTGCTCCCTGCGCCTCGCCGCCGGCTCCGATCGTGACCGCCGGGACGCCGAGCGCCATCGGCACGTTCGCGTCGGTGGACGATGTCGCGAGCTCCGCCGGCAGGTCGAGCACCCGGGTGGCGGAGACCGCGGCCCGCACGAGAAGATCCTCGGGCGGCGTGGCCCCGGCCGGCCGATCGCCGATCGGCTCGATCTCCAGTCGCGCGGCCCGCTGGGGGTTGTTGGTATCGACGCCCGCGCGGTGAGCCGTGCGGTTGGCGTCGGCCACCGCGCGCTCGAACGCCTTTCGCACCTGGCCGTCCGCGCGCTCCAGATCGCGGGTCCGCTCCGCTCGCACCTCCACCTCCACCCACGCCGCTTCGGGGATGGCGTTGATGCTCGTGCCGCCCCCGACGCGCCCGGCCGACCACGTCGTCGCGCGGGGCATCTCGTCGGCACGCGGAAGCTCGGCCAGGGCCCGCCCCAGGATCTCGATCGGGTTCGGGCGTCCCCAGTCCACCCAGGAGTGCCCGCCCGGACCCCGGACCCGGTACCGACGCCGACGTGAGCCGATCCCGGAGCTCACGATCCGGGTCACGCCCGCGCCGTCCAGCGAGATGAACGCCGCGGCCTCCCGTGCCGCGCCCGCGTCGAACAGTCCGCGCACCCCGCGCAGGTCTCCGATGCCTTCCTCCCCGACCGTGGCGGCCAGAAGGATGGGCGCGGCGGTGCGTGGCGGTCCGGCGGCGAGGATGCGCGTGAGCGTCAGGAGCGCCGCGAGCCCCCGGCCGTCGTCGGAGATCCCGGGGGCCACGATCCGGTCACCCTCGCGCCGAGGGGCGACGTCGGTGTCGGCGGGGAAGACGGTGTCGAGGTGAGCGGAGACGACGATGGGTCGCGCGTCCGGATCCATGCCTCCGAGCCATCCCACCACGTTGCCCGTGGCGTCGATCGTCACCTCGGTCGCGCCGTACTCGGTCAGTCGCTCCGCCATCCACCTCGCTCGCGTCGCCTCACCGAAGGGAGGGGCGGGAATCGAGGTGACCTCCATCTGGTCACGGAGCGTCCGCTCGTCCGTCGCGTGGACCTGGCGGACGAGAGCCGCGTGGGTCCCGAGCAGCCGTCCGCCCGCGCGCTCGAGCTCCGGCGTGGGCGGTGGGTCCGGCGGGTGATGCCGCGGGGGGCGGGAAAGATCGCTCATGCCTCAACATCGCCATGGCCCGGCCGCGGGGGAAAGGACGAAGCCGGGACCGCCCGCCCCGAGGCCCCGTGACCGCGCGGTTCGGAGCCCTCGCCCGGCCGTGTAACGGAGCGTTTCCACGTTTACTCGTCCGTTACACGACTGTGGAGTTGGCCGTTACCACGCCGCGCGATCGTTGTGGCAACCCACCGTCATACTGATTGCGTGTCCAGGCCATGAGACGTCGTGGACCGGACCGCCATCGATCGCGCATACAGCCCATGAAATCGATTCGAATTCTCTGTCTGATCACGGCGCTCTCCGCGACCCTCGGGTCGGAGCTCGTCGCACAGCAGAACACCGGCCGCATCATCGGTCGCGTCGTGGACGCCGCCAACGCACAGCCTCTGCAGGGCGTGCAGGTCGTCGTCAACGACGGCGTCGTCGGAACGCTCACCGACCTCGACGGCCGCTACATCCTGGTCAATGTGCCCACCGGCACCGTGACGCTCACGGCCCAGTCGCTGGGCTACGGAACGAAGACCATCACGGATCTGCAGGTGACGGGGGAGGAGGTCACCTCCTTCAACATCACGCTCGAGCAGTCCGCGGTCGAACTCGCGCGCATCACCGTCACGGCCGCAGCCGAGGCGGGCAGCTCCACGGCGCTGCTCGACGAGCGGCGTTCGTCGATCGCCTCCGTCGAGGCCATCGGCGCGCAGGAGATCAGCCGCCGCCCGGACGGCGACGCGGCCCAGGTCGCGCAGCGCCTCACCGGTGTCACGGTGGCCGAGGGCAAGTACGTCTTCGTGCGCGGCCTCGGCGAGCGGTACTCGCAGACGTCGCTGAACGGCTCGTCGCTTCCGAGCCCCGAGCCGGAACGCGAGGTCGTGCCGCTCGACATCTTCCCGTCGGGCTTCCTCGAGAGCCTCTCCACCCAGAAGACCTACACGCCGGACCTGCCGGCGGACTTCTCCGGCGGCTCGGTGAAGATCGAGACCAAGGACTTCCCCGATCGCTTCACGCTCCGCGCGTCGGTCGGGACGTCGGTCAACACCAACAGTCAGTTCGAAGACGGCTTCCTCGCCTACGGCTCGGGCGGCCGCGACTGGCTGGGCCTCGACAACGGAGCGCGCGCACAGCCGGAGGTCATGGAGCTGCTCATGGGCGGCATCCGCTCCGGCCAGCGCCTCCCCAATGACGACGGTCAGGTGCTCCAGATCGCCGAAGCCCTGCGC
>DATFJS010000368.1:0-5351 GCA_035269045.1 Longimicrobiales bacterium
TTCGGTGGGTATCGCGAGACGCTTCTCCGAGGGATCGGTCGACGGGCCCTTCGGAACAGCCCAGGATCTGAGGACGCCGTCCACCTCCAGGCGGAAGTCCCAGTGGCGGCTCGAGGCGTCGTGCTCCTGGATGACGAAACGGGGATCGTCCGAGTCTGCCATGTCGTCGTCTCCTCCGGGTTCCGGGGTGCGCCGGAAATCCCGCTTCTTTCGGTATTCGTCGAGACTCACAGGTATGTCGTCACAGGTATGTCGTCACAGGTATGTCGTCACGGGTCGCCGAGTGGGTCGCTGCCGGTATTCGATCATAGGGTCGATGCAGGGGTCGTGCCGAGGGCTCCGGGACCGTCCCGCTCGCCCGGGGGGCGCTTCCCGCGCGGAACCTCAGGCCTCCGCCGTGGTTCCTGACCACGACCGCCGAACCCGCCATCCGCCGCTCACCCCGTGATCGACACCCTCCTCACCGCACTGCTGCTCGGCTTCCTCGCCGGCGCGGCCCCGGGTCCCTACACCACCGTGGTGGCGAGCACGGCTCTGGAGCGGGGCTTCAGGCCCGCCTTCAGACTGGCCTTCATCCCCCTCGTGACGGAAACGCCGGCCCTCCTCGTCACGGTGGTTCTCCTTCAGCAGCTGAATTACGAGATCCTCACCGTGGTGGGCGTCGTGGGGGGTGTGGTCCTCGCGGCGCTGGGGGTACGGCTCTTCCTCCGTCAGGAAGACGGGCCGGGATCGGAGGAGGGGGAGGAGGGGGGTGATTTCTGGCACCTGGCCGCCGCCGGGCTCCTCTCTCCCGTACCGTGGATCTTCTGGCTGGTGGCAGCCGGCCCACTCTTTCTCCGTTCGTGGAGGGACGGCTGGGTCCAGGGTCTCGTCTTCATCGTGGTCCTCTACGGCATGTTCATTGGGACGGCCACCGCCATCGCATGGGGCGCGTCGCGCGGCCATCGGTTCCTGTCCGACCGACGTCGTCGCACGGTGCTCCGGGGGGTGGGGATCTTTCTGATGGTGGTCGGTGGGGTCCTCCTGTGGCAGTCCTGGGAAGGGAACTTCCAGGCGATGATCCAGGATCAGGAGGAACTCCGCGAGCGCGTCGACGACGCCGAGCCGCTCTGACGGTGGACGATTCGGCCGTACCTCGGGTCTTTCTCCTCTCTCCGGCCAGCGTTCGCGGCATCCGGGGAGGACGGATTCTGGCGGGGGAGAGCGGCGCGGACTTCGCCGGATCGCTCCACTCCGGATCGGCGATTCCCCTGGGTGACATCTACGCCTTCATCTCCTCGCTCTACTACCGGGGCAAGCGCGCCTACGCCCGCGCCTTCGGTCGGGCCGACGCAGCGGATCCGGTCCAGGTGATCACTCCCGACCGGGGCCTCCTCCCCGACCTGCATCCCGTGACGCTGGACGATCTGCGGCGCTTCGCCCGGCTGGACCTGGGGCCGGCGAACCGGATCTACATGGACGCCCTCCTGGGGAGCGCCGCCGAACTGGCGGAGCGGCTCCCGGCCCGGGCGGAGTTCGTCCTTCTCGGGAGCATCGCCACGGGGAAGTACCTGGATCCCCTGGCCGAGGTCTTCGGCGAACGGCTCCTCGTTCCCGAGAGCTTCGTGGGCCGCGGAAACATGAGCCGCGGGGGGCTGATGCTCCGGGCGGTGGACGCAGGCAGGGAGCTGCGGTACGTGGTGGCGGAGAGCGCGGCGCGGCGCGGCTGACGCCGGCCGACGCCGACACGTCAGTCGTCCTCGATCGCCCCGATCACCATGCCCAGGAGGTCGTCGATCGCGCCCCCTGGAATCCAGCGGGCCACCACCACGAGGTCGTTCACGGGGTCGACGTACACCATGTTCGTGCCGTTCCCGAGGTGGGCGTACGCCTCGTCCGGGGCGGAGGGATAGCGCTTCCGGCCGTCGGCCCGCGGGATGTTCAGGAAGTAATTCATGAACCCGTACGTCGAGCCCCCCTCCGCCGTGCCGGGGGTCGTCGCCATCTCGAACCAGGCGTCCGGCAGCAGCTGTTCGCCGCCCCAGTTCCCCCGTCGGAGGGTGAACAGGCCCAGGCGCGCCTGGTCGCGGGCCGAGATGAACATTCCGCCGCCCCAGTGCCCCCCTCCGCTGACCGACTGCACCATCCGGCCGTCGAGCGGGATCCACGAATTGTCGTACCCGTGCCACCGCCACGTCGGCGAGGCGCCGATCGGGTCCATGATCCGCTCGCGCAGATAGACGGGAAGTGGGTCCCGCACCACGGCGAGCGTCGCGAGCGCCAAGAGGTTCACCCGCGTGTCGTTGTATTCGTAGACCGTTCCCGGTTCGGCTCTCTCCTCGTTCCACGGCTGCGGGCTGCGGGACGGGCGGTCGACCCAGTCGGGTTTGCCCCAGAGCGTGCCCTCCCAGGCCGAAGACTGTCGCAGCAGGTGGTCCCAGGTGATCTGCGAATTGTGGTCCGACTCGAAGAGCGTCACGAGGTCGGGCTCGCCGAAGTTGTCGCGGTCGAGGCCTCGCTCGCCGTCCCCGTCGGGCAGATCCATCGGCGCCACGAGTTCGGCCACCGGAGCGTCGAGGTCCGGAATCAGGCCGTCGGCCCAGGCGAGACCCACCGTGGTGGAGAGGAAGGTCTTGGTGACGGAATGCGTCATGTCGACCCGTCGCGTGTCACCCCACTCGGCGACGATGTAGCCGTCCTTCACGATCACGCCGGCGGCCCCGCCCCGAACCTTGAACGGCCCGATGCCGAAACCCATCGGCTCCCGCCCGAAGCTCTGCGACTGCGAGAGCTCCTGGTCACGCGGGACCGATGTCTCGTTCGCGAGTGCGAACTCCACCGCGGCGGCGACCGCGGCCGGGTCCATTCCGACCTGCTCGGGTGACCGCATCTCCCAGGTGCCGCGCTCCGGCGCGTACTGCGCCGACGCCGGCGCGCCGGCGAGCAGGACGAGTGCCGCGGCGCCGAGGAGGGCCGCGGGCCGGCCGGCGATGGAGCGGGCCGGAAGGGAGCGGGAGCGGGCGTTCCGGGTGCGGGCGTTCATTGTGACCGATCGCATGGCTCAGCCCTCCAGAATCGCGTCGATCCGGGCCAGCAGATCCTCGAAGTGCAGGCGAGTCGGGTCGTGCGACACGCGCCGCGTCGCTCGTTCGAGTTCCGCGCGCAGCGCCGTGAGTTCCGCTCGAACGAGGGGCCGGATGTCGGACGCCGCCACGTCGCTGCTCGCGTCGAAGGCCGTTTCGTCCTCTCCCGGAGAGAGGAGTGCCCCCGCCCGCGACACCCACTGCCGATGCAGTGCGCGTCGGTACGCGTCGACTGCAGCGACCGAATCGAGATCACCGAACACCGCCGCGCGCACCGCCGGCACGTAGTCCGCGAGCGGCCAGGTCTCGTCCGGCTGCGTGATCGCGATTTCGGCCATCCGGACCAGCCGTCCGTCCGACATGAGGGACGACAGAACGCGGCCCTGTCTGCCCGACAGTGAGCCCACGGCACCCACCGGCCCGATCCGGTCGAGGATCTCTGCGTCGTTCAGCCAGGCCGGCGTGCGGAACACCTGGGCCTCGAGGAACTCGAGCGAGCGCTCCTGGTCGGCGCGCGGTACCGCCGTGTACACGACGCCGGGCTGATCCGCCGTCTTCGTGTCGACGTGGACCCCACCGATGACCGTGGCGACGTGGTTCACGTAACGGTTCCACTGGCCCAGCAGCTCCCCGTAGAGCTCCTCGAGGTCCGAATAGTCCTCCCCCGTGGAGGACGTCCAGTTCACGAGATTGTCGGCCGCGATCTTCAGGTTCTCGATCCCGTACGTGCTCGAAAGCACGGGATCGTCTCCCAGGTCTTCCGTCTGGGCCCGGGGATCTCCGCCCTGGAGGTACTTGAAGCGACGATCGTGCGCGTGCTGCTTGATCATCTCGTTCAGCAGGACGCGCTCCTCCTCCGGCGTGGTGTTCGGGTAGACGCGGTACCCCCATTCGATGGCGTAGTCGTCGTAGACGCCGATCTGGCGGATGAAGGAGGTCGGCGCGAGGCCGTCACCCGGCTGGGCGATGTAGTTCTGCCGCGCGTAGTCCATCACGGACGGCGCCACGCCGTTCTCGGCCGCGAACGTCGGATCGCGCAGCGATTCGGTCGGATAGGCGGAGCTCGAGATCATGTTGTGCGGAAGTCCGAGCGCGTGCCCGATCTCGTGCGCGATCACCTGCCGCATCGCCTCGCCCATGAGTTCCTCGGGCATGTCCAGCGTGCGAGCCAGCGGGTTGGCGGCACCCGTCTCCAGCATCAGGCGATTCCGGTACGAGCGCATGTGGTTGTGGTACCACACGATGTCGCTCTCGATGATCTCACCGGTCCGCGGGTCGCTGGTGCTGGGACCCTGCGCGTTCCGCGTCTCCGATGCGGCCCAGCGCACGGTCGAGAACCGGATGTCCTCCGGGTCCCACTCGGGATCCTCGTCCGGGGAGGGCGGGTCGAGCGCGCGGACGGCGTTGCGGAAGCCGGCCGTCTCGAAGGCGGAGTTCCAGTCCTCCACGCCCTGCTTCACGTAGGGGCGCCACTTCGGCGGGGTCGCCGGATCGATGTAGTAGACGATCGGCTCCACCGGCTCGACGAGTTCGCCGCGGGCGTAGGCCGCCGGGTCACTCGGCTCCAGCCTCCAGCGGCGGATGAAGGTCTGCTCCGCGGCCTTCTGCTCGTCCAGTCCGTAGTTGATCCGGCTCACCGAGAAGTACCCGACCCGGGGGTCGGCGTACCGGGGTCGCATCGGCTCCTCGGGGAGGAGCACGAGGGACTGGCTCGCCTGGATGGTGAAGGACTGGGCCTGCGAACTGGACGGCGGCTCGGTGGCGTTGAAGGTCTGCGTCTGGCGGATCTCGACGTTCTCCGGAAAGGCCGACACCCGATCGACGAAGCTCCGGTCGGTATCCATGGTTCGGACCCCGAACTGAGACCGGTTCCCGTCGGACAGCGCGCTGATCGCCCGCGTGTCTTCCGAGAGGAACTCCGTCATGTCGATCACGATTCCGCCGCCGAGGGAGTCCGGCGCTTCGGCCTCGATGTCGAAGGCCTCGACGATCGCCGGGAAGTTGTTGGCCACGACCGACAGCGAGATCGGCTCGGACTCGTCGGCGTACTCGCTGGTCGAAAGGACCCGGAGCAGGATCTGGTCACCCCGCCGGTCGAACCGCATCACCTGCTCCTCCACCGACACGCCGGCCGGCGTGTACCCGGGGAAGCCGGGGGGGACGGCGGCCAGGCGGGTCACCCACAGGAAGTCCCGGCCGAGAAGTTCGGGCGGCACTTCGAAGAGGATGTCGTCGCCCCGTCGGTGCACGGTCAGTACGCCTTCGTCGGTCTCGGCGGACGCCGCGATC
>DATFJS010000369.1:0-5307 GCA_035269045.1 Longimicrobiales bacterium
CACACTGACATGATTGGACGAATTCTGCTGGTTCTAGTGATCGCCTTCGCCGTGGGCCTCTACTTTCCCGAGTCCCGTGCGGTCATCGCGGACTACGCCTCTCCGGTCGTCGATCCGTACCTGTCGATGTCCACCGAGGCCGAGATGGAGGACATCCTGGACGAGGTGAAGACCTATCAGCGGGAGAACTTCGAGCGCCTGCCGAGCGAGCGGGACTTCGACGAGTGGATCGAAGCGCGTTTCGCCGGCGAGGGCAGCGTCGACGGCTGGGGACGCGGGTACGAGTACCGCGTCGACCGTGGTCAGATCTACCTGATCAGCTGGGGCCCCGACGGCGAGCGCGGCACGGAGGACGACATCCAGGCCGTCCGGCCCGCTCGAGCGGGCGGGGGCTGAGGGAGTACCGAGGCCATCGGAGTCGAAGCATTCGAGGTCTTCGCGGACCTGCTGGTCCGATTCGGTCCGGGTGTCCTGTTCGTGCTCGCGGTCCTCGAGACGTCGTTCGTGACGGGCCTCGTGGTCCCCTCGGGCACCGTCGCGGCCATGGCGGTCGCGATCGCGGATCAGTCCGGAGGCGCCATCGCGCCGATCGCCCTGGCCACGGTCACCGGCGGGTTCGTCGGTGACCTGACCGGGTATGCCATCGGTCGCGGCGCGGGGGAGCGCCTCCGCGAAGGCCGCGGGTGGGCGGCGCGGACGCTCCGTCAGTACGAGCGGACGGCCGGGCGCCTGCTCGGCGGGCACCCGGTCTACGCGGTCACGGTGGCCCGGATCGTCTCCTTCGTGCGCACGATCATGCCACTCAACGCCGGGATGTCGCGCATGCCCTTCGCCCGCTTCGTGGCGCTCGAAATTCCGGGACTGCTGGTGTGGGCCGTCCTCTATCTGTCGATCGGACTCCTTGCCGGCCGGAGCTGGGCGCTCGTGAGCTCGCTGGTCGGGACGGGCTGGCTGCTGCTCTTCCTGGTGGTGGGCGCCGTGTTCTGGTGGCGGTCGCGTCCGGACAAGGCGGTCGGATGATCGTCATCGGTCTCACCGGCAACGCCGCGTCGGGGAAGTCCGAGGTGGCGCGTGCCTGGCGGCAGGCGGGGGTTCCCGTCGTCGACGCGGACGTCCTGGCGCGCCGCGCCGTCGCCCCCGGAACCCGGGGCCTCGAGCGGATTCGCGATACCTTCGGCACCGACGTGCTGGACACGGCCGGAGCCCTCGATCGCGGCGCCATGCGTCGCGTCATGCTCTCCGATCCGGACGCCCGCAGCCGTCTCGAGGACATCGTCCACCCCGAGGTGCACCGACTTCGCGACGAGTGGCTCCAGGAGCGGGCGGAAGAGGGGGAGACGCTCGTGGCCGTCGAGATCCCGCTGCTCTTCGAGGCGAACCTGCAGGACACCGTGCACACCTCCGTGGTCGTTCGCACGCCGCTGGAGCGCCAGGCCGAGCGCCTCCGGGAACGCGGGCTTCCGGACGAGCAGATCCGGCAGCTGCGCGTCGCGCAGATGACGCCGGACGCGCAGGCGGATCGCGCCGATCTCGTGATCGAGAACGACGGTGACCTCCGGGATCTCCGCCGTGCGGCGGCGCTCCTCCTGGGTGGACTGCTCGAGGGTCCGGGACGCCCGGTGGCGCGGGCCGTGCGTGAGGGGCAGGGGACGTCGGGGCACGGCGGAAACGGGATCGTGCTCGACCTCCACCTCCACTCGGTCGGGTCGTGGGACTCGCTCTCGGACCCCGAGGCCCTCCTCCGACGCGCCGCCGACGTCGGCATCGACCGCCTCGCGATCACGGACCACAACGAGCTCTTCGTCGCGAAGGCGATGGCGGAGCGTCATCCGGAGCGGGTGATTCCGGGTGAAGAGGTGAAAACCGCCGAGGGGATCGACGTCATCGGGCTGTATCTCACCGAAGCGATTCCGAAGGGCACTCCCGCGCACGAGACGATCGACCGGATCCGGGACCAGGGGGGCATCCCCTACCTTCCCCATCCCTTCGCGCGGGGGAAGGGGGGCGGGGGCGCGTACGTGGAGGAACTCGCGCCCCTGGTGGACATCATCGAGGTGTTCAATGCGCGGCTTCATCCCGAAGCGCTGAACGCGCCGACCCAGCCGGTCGTGGCCCGCTACGGCCGACTCGTATCCGTCGGCTCCGACGCACACACCGTCTCGGAAATCGGTAATGTTCGTCTGCGGGTGCCCGAGCACGAGAACACGGCGGAGGGCCTGCGATTCGCCCTCGCTCGGGCCACCTGGGAGGGCCGCGAGGCCTCTCGCCTGGTCCACCTGGCCTCGACGTGGGCGAAGGTTCGCAAGAGACTTCCGGGTGCACCCCGGTTCGATCCGCGCGCTGGCGGGTAGAGTCTCGGCCGGCAATCGGATCGCACCTCGCCGACTGGCCGACGGATCGCCGGCCGACGGGCCCAGGGATGCCGCAGACCCGACCGCCGTTCACATCACCCTACGTCTTCATGAAGGAGCCCTCGTGGCGCACGCCACTCCCGAGCACCGACGAGAGATCGCCCGCGACGTCGCCGACGCGCTGCTCGCAGCCCGGTCCGTCGTTCTGACGACCCACATCAATTCGGACGGTGACGGCTGCGGGTCCGAGATCGCGATCGCTTCGTGGCTGCGTGCCAACGGATCGGAGGCGTGGATCGTCAACCCGACCCCGTACCCGGACAGCTTCAAGTTCCTCATCCCGCCGCACGGTCGGGACTGGGTGATTCCGGCGACGGAGCCGGAGGCGAGGGAGGTCACCGCCGCCGCCGGCACGCTGCTGGTGCTCGACACGGGCGAGGTCGACCGGATCGGGCGGGTGCGTCCGCTCACCTCGCATCTGAAGACGATCGTCGTCGACCACCACCCGCCGGGGGACCGGCCCATTTCGGGGCTCTCCTTCCGGGATGACACCGCGGCCGCCACGGCAGAGCTGGTCTGGGACATCATCGCCTCGAAGGACGGACCGTGGCCGGAGGAGGCGCTGGTCGGGATGTACGTCGCCCTCATGACGGACACCGGCTCGTTCCGCTTCTCCAACTCCTCGCCCGATGCGTTCCGCCTGGCCGCGGACCTGGTGGAGCGGGGCGTCGACGTCGAGGACACCTACAACCGCGTGTACGGCACCTCGCCGATGCGGCGCTACGAACTTCTCAAGGCATGCCTCGAGACCCTCGAACACGCCGACGGAGTTTCGTGGATGAAGGTCCCGACCCAGGTGTATCAGACGCTCGGCTGCTACCCGGAGGACCTCGAGGGGCTGGTCGACTACCCGCGTTCGATCGACGGGACGAAGGTCGCACTGCTGTTCCGCGGCACGAACCGCGGCGCGACGAAGGTGTCGTTCCGCGCCACGGGGCCGCAGGTGGACGTGAACCAGCTCGCCCGCCAATTTGGCGGGGGAAGCCACGTCCGGGCGTCGGGTGCGATGATCGAGGCGCCGATGGACGAGGTGATCGAACGCGTGGTCGACGCGACCCGACGTGTGGTCGCGCGCAGCGGAGGATGACGGCGCCGGCGTGACGAACGACGAAGCGAAGGACCTCGGCCCGGGCGTTCCGGAGGCGCTGCCGCGCGTCGTGCAGCGTATCGCGCACGCCTATCCGGTCGACCGCATCGACCGCCTGTGGCTGTTTCCGCCCCTGATCCGGGGGCGGAAGGAGAGCGGCCTCGTGGCGGCCGGGTGTCACGTGCCGGGCGCCCCCGACGAGCGGAGGCTTCTGGTCACCGGAAGCTACACCGCGGAGCGCTCGGGACGCGGGCTCGACCTGGAGGTACAGCTCGAGGAGGAGGGGGAGGCACCCGCCGACCGCCTTCCCCGCGTCATGCAGGGAGTCGTCGTGCGCTCCGGGATCCGGCTCGGCGAGGCGACCGAAGTGGAGATCGCCCGCTCGCCCGAGGCGCTCGCCGCGTGGTTCGACGAGGTGGACGAGGAACTCCTCGACCCCGCGCTGCCGCCCCGGGCGGTCCAGGAGGAACTCGCCATGGATGGGCAGGAGGAACTCGCCGTGGATGGCCAGAAGACACTCGCCGTGGATGGACAGGAGACGACCCCGTGACCGACAAGCCCGCGAACGACGACTCGGCGACCCACGAGGGTACGCCCAGTGCGTCCTCGCAGCTCCGCCTGTTCGCCAGGTTTCTCCGGGAGGAGGGACTTCCGGTGACGGCACAGCGTGAGGCCGTCGCCGCGACGCTCTTCTCCGCCGAGGGGCACTGGTCCGTGGAGGATCTCGAGCGTGCGTTGCGCGACCAGGGCGAGACCCTCGGGAAGGCGACCATCTATCGCACCCTCGACCTCCTCGTGAAGAGCCGCCTCGTCGAGGAGCTCGATTTCGGGGAGGGCTTCAAGCGGTACGAGCACCGGCTCGCGCGGAGGGTGGGGCATGCGCACCTCGTGTGTCAGGGGTGTGGCGACGTCGAGGAGTTCCAGATCGAGGAGATGCCGGCCATCGAGGCCCGCATCGCCCGCGAGACCGGCTTCCATCCGACCCGTTCGCGACTTCAGCTGCAAGGGCTGTGCGCGGATTGCAGGACCGCCGGCGTGACGCTTCCGCAGCAGGGCCTGCTCTGCCCGATCGAGGTCGCCTGACCGTGGGCAACCGCCGCTCCGAGGATGTCCCGGGCAGGGGCGACGCCGACCCCGGGACGCACCCGCCCGATTCGCACGCCGCTGCGACCTCTCTTCCGGAGCCCCTCCGGGATCTGTCGTGGGCGCTCCCGCAGACCTTCCTCGGCCTGGACGAGGCGGCGGGCGCCTTCGATTCGGCCCGCGCGGTGGTGTTTCCCGTGCCCTACGAGGCGACGACCAGCTACGGCGGAGGCACGCGGGGCGGGCCCGCGGCCATCATCGACGCCTCCCGGTACATCGAGGTGTACGATCGGGAGATGGACGCCGAGATGGGCCCCGAGATCGGGATTCACACGCTGCCCCCGATCGAGCTGACGCGGGCGGGTCCCGCCGAGGCCATGCAGGAGCTGCGCGATGCGCACGACCGGGTGCTCGAGGCGGCCGGAGATCGGTTCGTCCTGATGCTCGGCGGCGAGCACGCGGTGTCCGCGCCCGCGATCCGTTCCCACGCGGCACGCCTCGCCGCGAACGACGGCGGCCGCCTCACCGTCCTGCAGTTCGACGCCCACGCCGACCTGCGGGCCGAGTACGAGGGCAGCCCGCATTCCCACGCCTCGGCGATGGCGCGCGTGCTCGACGTGGCGGACGTGGTGGGGGTGGGTCTGCGGGGTGTGTCGGCCGAAGAGGTCGAGGTGGCCCGATCCCACGACGGCGTCCACCTCGTCTGGGCGGACGACATGTGGGAGT
>DATFJS010000370.1:0-3894 GCA_035269045.1 Longimicrobiales bacterium
CCCGTGGAACGGCCCCTCCGGCTGACCCGGGGCCGAAGAAGTCCCGCTAGAAGACCGCGGAGGACTTCGGTGAGAGCCTGATCGTCCAGAGGCCGGAATTGAAGTCCGCGAGGAAGATGTGGCCCTTGTGCGGCTGCGGCCCCCACGCCTGCGGCTGGTTGGCCATGTACCCGCTCGGGTCGAAGGCCTTGAACACGGCCACCTCGCGGCCCTGCTCGGCAAGATTGCCCTTCAGTTTCCCGCTGACGTCCACCATCCGCAGGCCACCCTCGTAGTACGCGACGTACAGCATGTCGTCCTCGACCCAGAGGTTGTGGGTCCCGAACTCAGGCACGTGGTAGCGGGCGACGTCCTTCGGGTTCATCGGGTCGGTGAAGTCGATGATGTGGATGTACCCGTCCGTCGGCGACTGCACCCCGCCCTGCCCCGTCTCCGGGTCGAAGGCGGCGTTCCCGCCGTACCCCTCGAAGGCATTTCCACGGCGCGTCAGAATCTCGTCGCCGAGGAAGAGGTACACCTTGCCGGTCGACTCCTGGTAGTACGGGAAGGCGGCGTGGGTGCGCCCGACCGGATACGGCACGTTGGTCACGAACACGGGCTCCTCGATCGTCCCGCCCCATCGTCCGTTCCCGACATCCACCACTACCACGCCGTTGCCCCACTCGGAGGAGTACGCGATCCCGTCGTGGACCCAC
Organism: Longimicrobiales bacterium; assembly: GCA_035269045.1. Lineage (GTDB taxonomy): Bacteria > Gemmatimonadota > Gemmatimonadetes > Longimicrobiales > Gaopeijiaceae > Gaopeijia. The sequence goes on from DATFJS010000370.1 coordinate 696, forward strand.
ACGTCGTGGACGCGCGAATCGGGATGGTTGTATTCGCTGACGTAGGTCGGCTCGTAGATGTCCGACATGTCGAGGATGACGTACTTGTCGCCGCCCGACAGAGCGAAGAGGTAGTCGTCCTGCGCGAACATGTTGTGGACGCCGCCCGTCAGCCCCTCGTCGTACGTCGAGGCGATCGTCGGATTCCGCGGATCCGCCAGATCGATGATCACGACGCCGTTCCGGCGGTTGGAGGCCCCTTCCCGCGAGAGCGCCGCGTACCGCCCGTCCGGTGACACCTTCACGTCGTTCACGGTGCGGGCGTCGACCTGGATCGAGTCCACCTTCACCGTCGCGGCCGGATCGGTGACGTCCCAGAAGTAGGCGACGCCGTCACCCGACCACGTCCCGGTCACGGCGTAGTCACGTCCGTCGAGCCCCTCGAACACCCAGAGGTCGGAGGTGTGGACGTGGCTCACCGAGCCCTGCCCCATGATCTCGACCTGGCGTACGGCGTCGCGCGGCTCGATCTCCACCGTGGCGCGGCCCGACACGTCCCCCGCGAGCGCGAGGATGTCGTAGCGCCCGGGTACCTCGGCCACGAAGATCCCGTCGTCGATGATGGCCGCCGCGCCGGGTGCGTTGATCGTGTCGTCGGGCACGAAGGCGTAGCTCCAGGTGGTCGGGACGTCGGGGAGTTCGCTCCCCGTGTCGGTCAGGACGCGCGCCCGGAAGTCGAGCACGTCTCCCGTGCGTGCGTCCGGCGCCCCGCCGGCGATGTCGATCCGCGTGGCGTCGAATGCATGCACGGTGTGGGACACGGAGGTACGCGCGCCATCCACCGCAACGGCGGCCGTGATCGTCACGGATCCCGGGGAGACGCCCTCCACCCGGCCATAGCGGTCGACCGTGGCGACCGACGGATCGGACGAGGTCCAGCGGATCGAGGGATCGGGGCGCATCGTCCCATCCGCGTGCATCGCCGTGGCGTCGTGCCCGATCCGGGTCCCGACGTACAGCCGGCCCGGGTCGGCCGTCACGCGGAAGTCCGAAATGGCCGGCCACGACACGCGTACCGGTACCCGCAGGGTGAGCGGCACGCCGGTGTCGCCCTCCGGCAGGACCTCGGTCGCGACGACCTCGAACTCCCCCGCCCGCTGCGCGGTCACGACGCCCCGTCGCACCGACAGCGCGCCACGCGGGCCCGACACCCGGATGGGCACGTCGACCACGGAGCCGTCCCCCGCCAGCGCGCGCACGGCGAGGTCGGCCGACTCCCCGGCGACCATGCTCAGCGACGCGGGCTCGGCCACGAGACGGGTGGCCTGCGCTGCGAGCGGGCCACCGCCGAAGATCGCGAGAAACGCCAGAAGGGTGAGGGTGGCCGTGCGACGTGACATGTCTACTCCGGACAGGGCGAATGGGCGTGCGGTCGAGGCGCGGATCTTCCGGCCGAGCCTCGCCCGGGCCCGAGTCTCGTATGGGGTCGCGGCTCGTAAGGGGACGAGGGTCGCACGGTGGGGGGCGAGGGCCGCGCCGGGCAAGGCCACGAGACGCGAACGAGCGTCACGAAAACTCTTCGAGGAACGGCACGGAGGTTCCGGTCCCTGCCCCGGGCGAGGCCCTCACTGCGGCGCGGCACACTCCCCGAACGCCCTGTGCTGCAACGCGATGTATCCCGTGGCTCCCGATCGGCCCGAGTGTGGCGCGAAGATTGCGCGTAGTCGATGTTTGGACCCTCGATCCCTCCCACCGACCCCCCGCCATGCTCTCAGGCCGCCGCTGGATCGGGCTGCTCGGCGCAGCCTCGCTATTCGCGGCCGCCTCCTGCGACTCGGGGTCTCCCGCCACCTCCACCGATGCGCCCGAACCGGCGCCCGTTCAGGGCTCGGTCACCGGCTCGGTGCAGATCGAGAGTACGGGAGTCGAGGGCCTCCAGATCTCCCTCGCGGGCCCTGTGACTCGCACGTCGGCGACCGACGCCGGGGGCCGCTTCCGCTTCGACGGCCTGGACGAGGGCAGCTACGTCGTGACCGTCTCGGGGCTCCCATCGGACGCCGCCTTCGAGGCGTCGGACTCGACGGTGTCGATCTCCCGCGACCGACCGGCCGCGACCGTGGACTTCGCGGGCACATGGAAGCGGGACGCCTCCATCGAGGTCACCGTGCGGGTCGACGGAGTGGGATTCGAAGCCGCGACCGTGACCCTGCAGGGTCCCGACACCTCCTTCGATACGCCCATCGGTACGACCGACGGGGCCGGCACCGTGATCTTCGAAGGCCTGCGGCGCGCGACGTGGGGGGTGACGCTGACCGGGTACGATCCCCTTCTGCACGACTTCCCCTCACCCACCGTGAGCGTGGCGGCGACCGACGCCAACCGCCGGACCGTGGCGTTCGACGGCACCGAGATTCCCCAGATCCCGACCTCGCCGGTCGGGCTCGTCGCAACGAGCGCGGGATCCGACACGATCGGTCTCGAGTGGACCGACGCCTCCGACGACGAGGAGCGGTTCGAGATCGAGCGACGCGCGTCGGACGGGACGTGGGGCCTGCTCGACACCGTCGCGGCCGGGGACACCAGCTTCCACGACACCGGACTGGCACCCGCCACGACCTGGGCCTACCGCGTCCGCGCCTGCAACGTCGCCGGATGCTCATCCCCCTCGAACGAGGCGGAAGCCACGACCGACGAGGTGCCCCCCGCCCCGCCCGCGGACCTGACCGTCTCGGCGACCGGACCGACCACTGCGGACGTCGCCTGGACGGACGCCTCCGACAACGAGACGCGCTTCGAGCTCGAACGGCGCACCGCGGCCTCGGGCGGCGGGAGTACGCCGGCCGGACCCTGGTCCACCGTCGCGACACCGGCGGAGGATGCCGGCACCTTCTCGGACACGGGGCTGGACCCCGCCACCACCTACGAGTACCGGATCCGGGCCTGCAACGGTGCGGGCTGCTCCGACTTCTCGGCCACCGCCGTCATGACCACCGACGACGTTCCGCCCTCCTCCCCCACGGATCCCGCCGTCGTCGTCACGGGTGCGACGACTCTCCGGGTCACATGGACGGACACCTCGGACAACGAAGACCATTTCGACGTCGAACGGCGTCCGGGAGGGGCCGGCGCCTGGAGCGCGGTCGGCAGTGCAGCCGCGGACGTGACCCGGTTCGACGACAGCGGCCTCGTGGCGACCACCGCCTACGGCTACCGCGTCCGT
>DATFJS010000371.1:0-8837 GCA_035269045.1 Longimicrobiales bacterium
CCGCGATGGACGACGAGTATGGCGCCCCCGAGGCATCCACCGACGGGCCGTCCACGCCCCCACCGGACGAGCCCGCCTCGCACGAACCCGAGGCGCACGAGCCCGAGGCACACGAGTCCACGTCGCACGAGCCCGAGGCACACGAGCCCACGTCGCACGAGCCCGACCCGGACCACGCGGCGCCGGAGCGCGACGACGACACCGACGGGCCGACGCATCCACGGCACGACGACGACGACGACGATACGCCCGACACCAGAGGATGAGGGGAATGACGATGAAGACGACGATGACGCTGGTTGCCGGCGCCGCTCTGACGGCGATGCTCGTGGCCCCCGCGGCGGCCCAAGACATGAAGACGGTGTCCGTGTCCCGCGCACTCGGGGGCCAGAATGCACTCGACGTGCGGATCGAATATGGAGCGGGACAGCTCTCCATTCGGCCCGCCGACTCGGGTGTGCTCTATGCGCTGGACCTCCGCTACGACGAGAACCAGTTCGAGCCGATCACCGACTTCGACGGTCGCCGGCTCGAGATCGGGCTGGACGGTCGGGGGCGCAACATCGACCTCGACGACGAGGACGACGGACGCCTCGACCTGCGTCTCGCGCCCGACGTGCCGATGGATCTGCACCTCGAGTTCGGCGCTGGACGCGCGACCGTCGACCTGGGCGGACTCGCACTCCGGGATCTCGATATGGAGACCGGAGCCTCGGAAAGCCGGATCGACGTCTCGCGTCCCAACCCGGGCACGCTCCGGCGCGCCGAATTCGACGTCGGCGCAGCCGACTTCGAGGCGCTCCGGCTCGGAAACCTGAATCTCCAGGAGCTGTCGGTCACGGCGGGCGTCGGAAAGGTGGCGCTCGACTTCTCCGGCTCGCTCCGCAACGATATCGACGTCGAGGTCTCCATGGGGCTCGGCTCGCTGGAGCTCCGGCTGCCCGAGGGTGTGGGAGCCCGCATCGACAAGGACTCCTTCCTCACCTCCTTCGACGCGGACGGTTTCGTCCAGCGGGACGGTGCCTATTACTCTTCGAACTGGGAGTCGGCGGAGCGTCGGATTCGCGTCCACGTGGAGGCGGCGTTCGGCAAGATCTCCGTCGTCCACTCCCGCTGACCCTGGCTTCCTCCTTCAGGCCTGCATCATGATCGGCTCACTTCTGACCTTCTTCGCCGTCGGCCTCGCCACGATCATCGTGGCGAGCGTCGTGCTCGCGGTCGTCGGATCGGTGATCGGGATCGTCGGCTCGCTCGTGTCGGTGCTGCTGTTCAAGGTCGCACCCGTCCTGCTGGTGGGCTGGGTCGTCCTCAAGCTCCTCGACCGCAGGTCGAAGGGCTCGCTGAGCGCCGCCGACCGCAAGTGGCTCGACGGCGAGTGACTCCCCGGATCTGATCCCGTACCCGCGCTTCGCGGGGCGGGGCGGCCCCCGTCCCGCGAAGCGCGGCCTAGGCCGACTCGAGCGCTCGACGCACCGCCCGCGAGATCTTCGCGAGCGCCTCGCCGGCGGGTGAATCGGGAGCGGACGACACGGTCGGGTGACCGGCGTCTCCCGCCTCCCGCACCGCCCGATCGAGCGGGATCCCGCCCAGGAACGGCACGTTCATCTCCTCTGCCAGAGCCTCTCCCCCGCCCTCGCCGAACACGTCGCCGCGCATGTTCTCGACGATGCCGAGAATCGGCGTGTTCACCCGCTCGAACATCTTGATTCCGCGACGCACGTCGCCGGTCGAGACCTCCTGCGGCAGCGTCACCATCACCGCGCCGTCCAGGTCGATCGTCTGCACGAGCGACAGCTGCGCATCACCGGTCCCCGGTGGCATGTCGACGACCAGGATGTCGAGTTCACCCCACTCGACCTGCTCCAGGAACTGCTTGAGGATCCCCGCGATGAGGGGTCCGCGCATGATCGCGGGCTGCTCCTTCTCGAGCAGGAATCCGAGGCTCATCAGCTTCACGCCGTGCTGCTCGAGGGGAGCGATCCGCTCCTTCCCCTTTTCTCCGGTCACGGGCGGGCGCCGAGACTCTCCGAACATGAGGGGGATGTTCGGCCCGTAGATGTCGGCGTCGAGCAGCCCGACCCGGAGTCCCTGGTCGGCGAGCGCGACGGCGAGGTTGGACGCGACCATCGACTTGCCGACGCCCCCCTTCCCCGAGCTCACGGCCACGACGTGGGCGACCTGCGGCAGAAGACCCGGCTTCGGCGTGGGTGCGGGTACGGATCCGGGCTTGAGCCCGCCGCCACCACCGCCTCCCCCGGCCTGCGGCGCGGGAGCCGACTGGGGCAGCTGGACATTCACCTTGACGTTGTCCACGCCCTCCACCCCTTCGACCGCCTTCCGGGCGGCCCGGACGAGCGTGCCGGGGTCGTCCGGATGAAGCGTGAACGAGAAGCGGACCGTCCCGTCGTCGTCGACGGCCAGGTTGCGGACTCGGCCGCTGGAAACGAGGTCGGCGTCGTCGTGCTCGACGGCCTGGAGAGCGGCGAGTGCCGCCCGGCTGATCTTGTCGCGATCCATGATTCGGAAGCGGGGTTTCGGTAGAGAGGCTGGATGCCCCTGAAGAGTATCGAATTTCGGCCTGAAGGTGCCGTTCCACCCACCGATCGGTCGAGAGAGCCGGGCGACCAGCCACTCCGACCCACGGCATCGGCAGCGGCGGCGGTGGCTCTTCGCGGCACCTCGAAGCGTCGGTTGCGGAGGCGTCGGACCAGCGCGAAGTTCGGAGGACTCGACCATGATCGGCCCGTTCCGATCGTCCCGAGGCGAACCCGCTGCGACGCATCGGGCGTCGGGGGAGTCCTCGCGGGCTCTCCTTTTCTTGCCCGATCGTCCATTGCCCGATCGTCAGTTTCGAACCCCAAGCGACCCGACCGCATGAACCGTTCGATCGATATCCCGACGCCCATCAACGAACCCGTTCTCGACTACACGCCGGGCTCGGCCGAGCGGATCGCGCTCGAGGCCGAACTCGAGCGTCTCGCATCGAACCCGGTCGAGATCCCGCTGGTGATCGGGGGAGAAGAGGTACGGACCGGCGACGTGGCCGAGATCACCGCCCCCCACGACCACTCGCTCGTGCTCGGTCGCTGGCACCGGGCCGGTCGGAAGGACGTCGAGGCCGCGATCGAATCGTCGCTCGCGGCCTGGGAGACGTGGTCCCGCATGCCCTGGCTCGATCGGGCCTCGATCTTTCTCCGGGCGGCGGATCTCGTCGCGGGGCCCTACCGCGCCGAGATCAACGCGGCGACGATGCTCGGACAGAGCAAGACCGCCTACCAGGCGGAGATCGACTCGGCCTGCGAGCTCGTGGACTTCTATCGGTTCGGCGCGTCGTTCGCTCAGGAGATCTTCGAGCAGCAGCCCATCTCCTCCGACGGGGTCTGGAACCGGACGGAATACCGTCCCCTCGAGGGCTTCATCTACGCGGTATCGCCCTTCAACTTCACCGCGATCGGCGGAAACCTCTTCGGCGCTCCGGCCATGCTGGGCAACGTCGCGATCTGGAAGCCGTCGATCAGCGCGGTCTACAGCAACTGGGTGATCATGAAGGTGCTCCGCGACGCCGGGCTTCCCGCCGGGGTGGTCAACTTCGTGCCGGGCGACCCCGCCGAGGTGACCGACGTGGTGCTCTCCCACCCCGAGTTCGCGGGGCTGCACTACACCGGATCCACCGAGGTCTTCCGAATGCTCTGGCGGAAGATCGGCGACAACCTGCCGAACTACCGCAACTATCCCCGGATCGTGGGCGAGACGGGCGGCAAGGACTTCATCGTCGTGCACCCGTCGGCGCGTGCCGATCAGGTGCGAACCGCCATCGTGCGCGGGGCGTTCGAGTACCAGGGACAGAAGTGCTCGGCGGCGTCGCGCGTCTACGTGCCGGCGTCGATGTGGGCTGAGCTGAAGGACGACCTGGCCGAGGAGGTCGCGGGCCTGGCCATGGGCAGCCCTCGGGACTTCAGGAACTTCCTGACGGCCGTGATCCACGAGCAGGCGTTCGAGAAGATCGCCGGCTACATCGACCGCGCGAAGGCGTCGGACGACGTGGAGGTGCTCGTGGGAGGTGGCTACGACCGATCGAAGGGCTGGTTCATCGAGCCTACGGTACTCGTGGCGAAGGATCCGCAGTACGAGTCGATGCGCGAGGAGATCTTCGGGCCCGTGGTCACGATCCACGTGTACGACGACGAGGACTGGAGCGACACGCTGCAGCTCGTCGACGAGACGTCTCCATACGGTCTGACGGGCGCGGTGTTCTCGCAGGATCGGGAAGCCACGCTCGAAGCGATGGACGTCCTGCGTCACGCGGCCGGAAACTTCTACATCAACGACAAGCCGACGGGCGCGGTCGTGGGGCAGCAGCCGTTCGGGGGGGCGCGCGCATCCGGCACGAACGACAAGGCGGGCTCGGCTCTCAACCTGCTCCGCTGGCTCTCGCCGCGGAGCGTGAAGGAGACCTTCGACCCGCCGACGGACTACCGCTACCCGTTCATGCAGGACTGAGCCGCCAGCGACGCACGGTCCGGCTCTCGGCGTCGTCCCGGGTGAGGGGCAGGCGCATGAGCCCGCCCTCCAGCCAGCGCGGCAGCTGGTCCGCCGAGTGCGGGCCGCCGGGGAATCCGGACTGCCCCCCGGGGAGGATGAACCACCCCGCGGCCTCGCTCATGTCGGACACATGTCGCTGGCTGGCACCCCACATGACGCGGTAGCGGCCCTCCGCGTCGACCTGGAACCCGGCCACATCGACCGTGGCGCCCGTCCCCCCGATCGGGATGTCGGTGCGCGCGAACCCGAACAGCGCCTGGAGCGGACCCACGGCAGCGAGCGGGTGGTCGAGGTGGAGGTAGTGCTGCTCTCCCCACTCCCTCGCGCCCACCTGCCGGAGTGCCTCTGCGGCGGCGGCCCCGGCCACCCCCTCCGGCAGGCCGCCCTCGATCCAGCGGTCGACGGCGGACATGTGGACGTACCCGCCCTCCTCCCCGTACACGTCCCGTGACAGCGCACGGCGCACGCCCTCGTACCACGCCTCGAACAGCGTGGGCTCGACGCGATCCACCGTCGCCGAGCCGTCCCACGCCTCGATCAGCGATGCCGTCTCCGCGTCTCCCGTCGCGCGGTATCCGTCCGCGGCGACCTGCCGATAGCGGAGGCCCTGCAACGTCCGGACATCGAGCTGGATTTCGTGGATGGACGCCACATCGTGGGCGTTACCAGCCGCTACCAGCTCCGTGATGCGGTTCGCCCTCCACGGCGGAAACCACATGTCCCCCGAGACGAGATCTCCGATGCTGTCCGCCTGCTGGCGGTTGTTGGCCGTCACGACGAAGCCCCGCTCGGGAGCCAGCTCGTGCGGGTGCTCGTCGAAGGGCAGGAAGCCCGTCCAGTCGTCGTCGCCCGTCCACCCGGCTCCGGGTGCCACGGGGGGGCGCCGACCGTCCCGCAGCGGAACCCGCCCCGCCATCCAGTAGCCCCACGCTCCGGCGGTGTCCGCGAACACCACGTTCTGGTTGATCGTGCGGAAACCGCGGAGCGCCACGAGGAACTCGTCGGCGTCGGCGGCCCGATTCATGTCCAGAATCGCCGGCAGCGTCGACGAGTCGGCGTGGGCCGTCCATCCGAGCGAGACCAGGTCGCCGCCGAGTCGCGCCTCGACCGGGGTCATCACCGGTCCGTGTCGCGTGAGACGCACGATCACGGTGTCCGGAGTCTCCCGTCCCGCCACCTCGATCACCTCGGTCAGCACCTCGAAGGGGCGGCTGCCCTCCGGCGTCAGATACCGGGTCGTGTCCGACGGATCGACGCGCTCCACGAAGAAGTCGGCGTCGTCGACCATCGCGTTCGTGTACCCCCAGGCGACGGCGCCACTTCGACCGGCGGCGACGCCGGGGGCACCGGGAATCGACATCCCGACGACGTCGTATCCGGGTGCGTGGAGGCCGACGAGGTAGAAGAGCGCCGGGCGGTTCAGTCCGAGGTGCATGTCGTTCGCGACCATCGGCTTTCCCGACGCGGTCCGATCGCCGCCGACCACCCACGCATTCGAGGCGTGCACCGAGGTCACGGCCCGCAGAATCGGACGGAGGTGGGCGGGGACCTCGGCCGTTCGGAGGAGCTCCGCATTCGCCACCGTGACGTGCTCTGCCGGCATCACGGCCGTCGACCCGTCCACCACACCCTCCCCGGTGCCCGACCGGTTTCCCACGATCGTGGTCCCGTCGGCCGGATACTTCCAGCGCACCCGTTCGTACTGCTCCGGCGAGAGTTCGGCCATGAGAGCGGCGTGCGTGAGGTCCTCGTCGTACTGCGTCAGGTCCCACGCCATGATCCGCTCGATCGCGAGCACGTCCTCGATCGTGAACGGTTCCGGCCGGAAGCGCAGCACCAGGAACTCCGGCGGCAGCGGTCCACCCCAGGTGTCGAGGGCGTGATTCACGCCCTCGACGTAGGCCTGCAGGAAGGACCGCGTCTCGTCGTCGAGCGTGGCGGCGGCGCGGGTGGCGACACGCGACATGCCCAGCGTCCGGAGAAACCGGTCGGACGACAGGGCCGGTTCGCCGAGCACCTCGGAAAGGCGGCCTGCAGCCACACGGCGGAGGAACTCCATCTGCCACAGGCGCTGCCGCACGTGGGTGATGCCCTGCGCGAAGAAGGCGTCCTCGATCGACTGCGCGAAGATGTGCGGCACACCGGCCGAGTCCCACAGCACCTCGACCGGCGCGCCGATGCCGCGAACCGCGGTCTCGCCGGAAGGAAGGTCGGGACCGTTGCGGACTCGACCCAGCAGAATGCTCACGGCGATCGCCGCGAGCACGACTCCGACGCCGACGCCGGCCAGGACCCGTCTCACGGCACGCCGCTCAGAGCCGGCCGAGCGCCTGCGCCAGGTCGGACAGGAGATCGTCCGAGTCTTCGAGCCCGACCGACAGCCGGATGAACCCGTCCGGGATGCCGAGTGCGGCCCGACGGCTCTCGGACAGCGCCGCGTGCGAGGTGAAGCGCGGCTGGGACACCAGCGACTCGACGCCGCCGAGGCTGGGCGCGACCCGGATGAGTCGAAGCGCGCCCATCATCCGGTCGGCCGCGTCTCCGCCACCCTTCACCACGAATCCGACCATTCCCCCGAATCCGACGTCGAAGAGATCCGCCGCGAGGGCGTGATCGGGGTGCGACGGGAGTCCGGGCCACGAGACGGAGACCACCTTCCCGTGGTCTTCCAGCAACTCGGCAACGAGACGGGCGGTCTCGCAGTGCCGTCGCATCCGGACATCGAGCGTACGCAGGCCGCGGTCGAGGAGCCACGCCGCGTGCGGATCGGCCGACGGACCGTAGAGGCGCATCATCGCCTCGATCTCCTCGATGACGTCGGCGGGCCCGGCGACGGCCCCCGCGATCACATCGGAGTGCCCGGACAGATACTTGGTCGCCGAGTGGATCACGATGTCGACGCCGTGATCGCCCGGTCGCATGAGGACGGGCGTCGCGAACGTCGCGTCCATGACGAGCGGAAGCCCGTGCTCGCGGGCGAGCACGGCGAGGGGCCGGGGATCGGGTACGCGGAGCGTCGGGTTGGTCGGGGCTTCGATGTAGAGCAGCCGCGTCGACTTCCGGATCGCCTTACGCCACGCCGTGGTGCGACCGAAACCTGCGAAGGTCGTGGTGACGCCCCGACGGGGCAGCTCCTCCTCCATGAACCGACGGGTCGCCCCGTAGAGGTGCTCGGAGGCGACGATGTGGTCACCCCGCGACGTCAGGGCGAGGAGGGTCATCGCGATGGCGCCCATCCCGCTGCCCAGCACGAGACCGGCCTCCATCTCCTCCAGCGCGGCGATCTTGCGCCCCACACCGACCTGGGTCGGGTTGTTCCCGTAGCGCGTGTAGCGCAGCTCCTCTCCCGACCCGAGTCCGCCGGCGAACGTCGCGCTCTGGTAGATGGGTGGGACGATCGGCTCGCCCGGCTCCGGATCGTAGCCGTCGCCGTGGATACCGCGCGTCGAGCGTCCCTGCCCGCTCCTTCGTCCTCCGGTCATCGGCCCTCCAGGGTGGCCACGAGTCGACTGAGTGCATGCGTGCCGCCCGACGCATCCGAGAAGACCAGCCGACGCTCGACCAGGCGGTCGACCGCGGAAAGCAGCGACCCGTTGCCGAAGATGTCGTGCGTGCGGTCGTCGGGCACCACACCCTCCATCTCGATGAGCCTCCACACTGCGGTCTCGTCCTCGTCCAGCGTTCCAAGAAGCTCGGCCGAGCCGTCGCCCCGCTGCGACACCGCGGCCAGGCTCTGACGCTCGAGCACGGCCTCGATCGGCTCCCGATGCCGGGCCTGGACCCCCTGGAAGACGAAGAACGCCTCGCGAGGGCGATCGACCTCGGTGTATCGGCGGAGCAGGCGTGCGACGACTTCGTCCGCGCAGGAATAGTCGAGGATCGTGATCTCGCTGAGGTCGACGAGGGTGATCGTCGGCTCCCCCGCCTCCGCCAGCATCGCCTCGATCGCCAGACGGACGGCGCGGCCGGTGGGACGCGTCACGAGGTGCGAGTACATGGAGGCCACGGACTCCCGCACGAGGGGCGCGACCTCCACGCGGATCGGATCGGGAACGCTACGCATCGGCCGACTCCCCCTCCTGCTGCTTCGCCGGGAGGATGATGGAGATCTGCGAGCCCGGGAAGCCCGAAAGGTTCTGGACGAGTGGTGGCTGGTCGTCCCAGTCGGGCACGTCGGCGATGCGCGCCGTGCCGCTTCGGATCGACAGGGCGCCGTCCCAGCGGCGGACCTGCTTGCGGATCTGCTGGATACCCTGCCCCCGGTGGGAGTCCGGGAAGCGCGTGACCCCATGGAT